>NZ_JAIXHU010000006.1:0-131777 GCF_025671395.1 Paraclostridium sp. AKS73
TTAAATCTAGTTTTAAGGGATACTTGAAGTGATAATCTAATGATTGTCTAATCTTATTATATTCATTTTATATTTCAATTTTACTTTATATTTTATTTATATTAAAATATAAACATAAATAAAACACCCCGAATAGTTGAATTAAATTTTGTATACTTTAAAGATTCATATTTATTAGGGGATTTTATTTATCCCCCAAAACCAAAACTAAATATTTTGCGATAACAGAAAAAAAGACTTCTAAGTTAATACTTAAAGTCTTATTTTTCTGTGTATAGATTTATAATAACATTACAATTTAAAATTTTTATAAAAACCAATGTAAGACTCTAATATATAGTTTAAAAACTCTTGTTGATTTATACCTTTACTAGATAATTCACTAGCTATAGATTCAAATTCACTAAGGATAGTTTCGTCAATTCTTAGACTTTTAACTTTATAATTTCTTTTTTCTTGCTTAAACTTATAAATATCGTTTACTATATCTTCTAAACTAGATACTTCATTTTTAGGAGATTTATTTTATTGCTCTCTATAAATTCTTTTAGTATATCTATATTTTTAAGTAAGTAACTAAGGTTGTCTGAGTCAGATGAATTTAAAATAAGTCCATTATGATTAGCAGTGCTAGTTGATATAGTTTGATTTAAACTATTAAGATCATTGTTTGAAAAGTTAGGTTTGTCAATTTCTGATGTCATTTTATTTTCGTATGTAATCGGATTGCTTACTGTAAGCTTACTGTAAGTTCGTCCGGTATCAATTTTATTATTTAAGACGTACTGGTTAATTTCTTTATTAAATATATACCCTTGTTTTAGAGCTCTTCCAGCAACTGTACTCCTTGCTATTCCAATGTTTTTGCATAATATAGTTAGTGAGATTCCCTCGGTCAGGTTTGTATTCAAATAATCTATTTGCTTGTCTATACCCAATTTGTTAAATTCGTCCTTAGTCAAACTAATTCCCCCCTAATAAAAATTCGCTTTGCTCATATCGCTCAAATTTCATATCGTCAACGTCCACTCGGTAAACTCGCGTCCCGTTACTCAAACGACTACGTCTGTTGCTTAAAAAATACATAAATCTTACAATGAGCTTACAAGCATATTTTCAGAGATTACTTATTGTAAGTACTTAAAAATATGCCTGTAAGATATATGTAATATAACTATAATATAATTGTAAGCGATATATAAGAATAAAGCTTACAAAAGTTTATAAAAATGTTCGACAATAAAAAACATATCTAACTGCTTTTTGAATTAACCTTATTCCACATATAACGACTGATTATAGGTGGAACTTGGAGGTTAATTCTATTTTTTTCTATTTTACCATCATACTTATATACTCCTGTGTAAATAGGATTTGAAAGAATATAAGCTATCCTTTGTTTTGTAAAATTATATTTACGGCCAATTCTTTCGTATGAAACCCCTTTACTTCTAAGCTTGAATATATCTTTTACTATTATTGCCTCATCCTCTTTAATCATTAACATATCATTTTCAACTAATTTGTATCCAAGAGGTATTCTACCGCCAGGGAATAGATTTTTCTTTCCTTTAGCAACTCTACCAGAATGAGTTCTTTCTGAAATTAGTTTTCGCTCAAATTCAGAGAAACTACCAATCATTTGTAGAAATAGCAATCCTTGAGCTGTATTAGTGTTAAATTGTTCTGTAAGTGATATAAATCCTACTCCTATTTCTTGAAGGTAGTCAACCATGATCATTAAGTTTTTAAGACTTCTATGAATTCTATCTGCTTTGTAGACTATAATTGTATCTACATCATTTTCTTTATTTGATACAAATTCAATCATTTTATTATAGGACGGTCTGTCAGAGTCTTTTGCCGACCAACCTTCGTCAACATAAGTGTTTACTAATTCTATATTATTTAATTTACAATAAAGCTCTATCTTTTCACGTTGCATTTCTATAGATGTGTTGTCAATTTGTGATGCGGTAGATATCCTAAGATATCCTACTACTTTTTCATAGTTTAACTATTAATTTACTAAAATTATTGATTTTTAATCGACCTCTTAAATTCCATTCTAAGGCCTTTGGAAAAAGTTTTGGATGTTTTATATCGCACAAATTTTGACGGTTTCTATATAAATAATTGCTATTAAAAGGTGATCTTTTTAAATATAGATAATTTTTAAAATCAACTAATTTGAAAATGCATCTGTTTTTATGTTCTAGTAAAAATAATTCATCCCCTACAAGCATGATATCTTCTGTTTTATTTGAATAATATAATAATCTAGGATTAATTATATTATATAAGGAGTTTTTAGTATCCTTAGAGTTAAATATCATATATATTAAGTTTTTACTCATTTTAATAAATCTCCTCCTTATTTATGATAATAATTTAAATTAAGGGTATAAAAGTGTAGTCAAAAAAAAATTGAGATTTATTTGACTTTTATTTTAATAATATCGTAAAAATTGTTGAAAAACAATGGATAGATAAGAATTTATATATAATTTTTAAATAACTATAATACATGTAATAATTTATAGTGTAATTTTAAAAAATTAAAAATAACTTCAGAGAACTTAAAAATTAATGTGTTTTTATAAAATATACTAAATTCATATGGAATGGCATAAAATTAAATTATTTATGTAAATTTAGAAAATAGATATTTTTAAGTTGAAAAGTTGTTTTTATGTAAATAATGTTAAATTAAAACGATAATAAACTATAAAATAACTTAGTTATTTTATAGTTTTATTATCGTTTTAATTTTATTTAAAAATAGTTTAATTTATGATATTATATAAATATAATATATAATAAACTTGGAGGAAAACTAATGCAAACTAAGTTAATAACTTATTTTAATATAAAAGGCGGCATTTACAAGACTTCTATGTCTATAATAACTGCATATGAATTAGCAAAAGATAAAAATACAAATATACTCTTATGGGACTTAGATTTACAAGAAAACTTAACTCAATATGTATATAAGGTTAACCATGAAGATAAAACAACTATAGATATAGTTGATGGATTAGGTGCTGAAGAGGTTATCGTTAAGTGTCCAAATCCAAATTACCCTAATATAGACATAATACCTTCTGATATAGGATTAGCTATGTTAGATGAAAAAATAAGCTTACAACCAGCTAGGGAAAAAGTTCTTGCAAGATGGTATATGCAAAATATTGATGTACTAGAAAAATATGATTACATAATTTGTGACTTATCACCTAGTTACAATTTAACAGCTAAAAACATACTTTATTTAGCAGATTCTATAATAGTTCCTATAATGGATAAAAATATATCTTCTTTAAGAGGAGCTGCATTATTTAAAGAATTATGGACTAGAGACAAGTACTATTTAGAAAAAGAAGATAATGATATAAAAGCTACTGTATTAGTTGGATATGAAAAGCAAAGAACGCAAGTGTCTGATTTATTTGATCAGTATCTTCAAAAGTTTGAAGAATTAAAAGACATGATGCTAGAGTCATTTATAAGAAGAAATACTTTCGTTGAAAAAGCATTATTAAGCAAATTAAGCATAAGTGATTATTTAAAGAAAAATGGACAAACTCATTTCAGTAAAGAAGAAGTTGAAAATATGATAAAAGAATTAAAAGAAAAGGATGTGCTTTAGATGCCTAAGATAGATATGAATTTATTAAATGAAGAAGTTCCTACAACTAGAAAATCAACTATTGTTAATGAAACAAATGAAACAAAATCTTCATTATCTATATATGATATAGTTAAAAAGGAAAAGAAGAAGTCTAAAGAGCAAGTTGGAGTTACTTTAGATAAAGATATAGTAGACAAGTTAAAAACAGTAGTTATAGATTCAAATATAACTATGTCTAAATTGTTTGAAAATCTACTTACTCCATTACTTGAAGACGTTGAAATAAGTAAGAAGAATGTAGATATATATAATAATAAGAACAAATTAAAAGGTAGAAGAAAATCAGAATAGTTTTTTAATAAATTAAAGCGACTGGAATTAATAAATAATCTCAGTCGCTTTTAATTTATAGCCAATTTATATTAAAAAATAAATAATTCTATATTTTTTATACCATACTGAATTGATACTCTGTTCTAGTCCAATAGCAATCTACACTTGATATACAATTTTCAAATAATCTTACATCAGGTCTATTTTGTATCATAGCTACTTCATATCCAGCGACTATAGGATCTTGTAATGATGTCCATGTCTGATACCAAGGTGGTGTATATCCAGTTGTATATTGTGGATTGTTCCCATCAATATATATATTTGTATTTCCATAAGCATTAGTAATTGGAACCGAATTTGTAAGTCCTATAAATCCCTTTCTTTTACTATTTGTAAATGTATTATTACAAGCACTTATAAATGCAAAATTGCTTAAGCCAGGACTATTTTGGAGATTTGGTAACAATACTGGAGAAGTGTTATCTGCATTTAATGTATTATTATTTACATACAGCTGAAATCCGCTTCCATTTAGTTCATCAAATAAAATTAATTCTCTAAATGATGATGTATATACAGTACTTGGGTCTGTTGGATTAAGGGCTGGAACTAGTGGTTCTGGTTGAGAGATGTTACTTATTAAAAGAGCTCCAGTAAGAGTACCTCCACCAAGGTTTGAAACTCTTATAAACCCTTGTTGTCTATCTCCTTCTATTCCATAAATAGTATTACTATCTGTAATACAAGTTCCTGATATATTATGCAAGAACAAACAATATCTTTTATTTGTAGAATTTCGATTATAATTAAATGTACATTTTGTAACTTGGAACTCACCTGTATTTAGTTCAATAGCATTTTTTAAATAATCAAATATACAATTATTTATATAAATTGAATTAAATGATACATTATTTGAGTATATAAGTGATGGGTAGTTAGCGGGTACAGGTGTTAATCCGGGGGATTCAACAAATGAGATACTATCAATAACCACGTTACTACTTCCTATTACTATTATAGGTTCATATGGAGATGGAGGACTATATGTTATTATTGAAGTTGGATCTCCATTTGAATCTACGGACCCTTGTAAATATAGAGGATATGAAATTGTTATATTATCATTCAAAATATAATTACCTGCTGAAAGCTTTATAGCTGGATCTTGTGCAGATATTGCATTTTCTAATTCTGTAGTATTACTTACTAGAGTAAATGTTCCTGGAGTTGGTAAATTTCTTGGAGTTGGGGTTACGGGAGTTTCATTTTTTAAATATACGTATCCAGTTGAAAAATCAACATAGTAAGTTTCTCCGGGATTACAAGATATGGGAGCTCCAGCACCTCCTAGCACTCCAGGACCTGGAGGGCCTTCTGGACCTATATTTCCTTGTGGGCCTTGAGGTCCCTGTTCCCCCATAGCCCCTTGAGGACCTGGAGGGCCTTTCAACTTATTAATAAGGTTGCAAAAAAGCCAGTAATCATTATAATCGCAATTGCAATTATCACTTCCATTAGATGTATAATTATTGCTCATTTTTAAAACAGTCCTTTCAAAATTTAAATAGCTTTTAACTATGTTTCATATCTATTTTATGGTTATATACTGGATTAAGTTACACTTGATTAAATAATTTAATTTATCTCTCATTTCATAGAGATTTTTATAAAATTAATATAATGATAATTGTTACAATAAATAGAACAACGCTCTTTACAAAGTAACATAAAAAATTTATTCTAAAAAAAACCACATATTTGATAGATAAGATACTATAAAAACGAAATAATATATGAGAATAGAATTTCAAGTTACGATATCGGAGGAAAATGAATGAAAATTACAGAAGAGAATTTTATTCTAAAGCTTAAGCAAAAAGATGAACGGGCACTAGAATATGTAATTGATAATTATGGGTGGGTTATAAAATCCATAGTTAGAAAAAGTATGTATAACTTAGAATCATATCAAGAAGAGTGCATAAATGATATTTTGTTAGGTGTATGGAATAATATAGATCGTTTTGATAAAAGCAAGTGTTCTTTTAAAAATTGGTTGGCAGCTATAGCTAAATATAAGTCTATTGATTATAAAAGAAAGTACTTAAAAGATTTGGAAAATGAAAATATAGATGAATTGAATATAAAGGTAGATGATAATTCACATAGAGACATAATTGAAAATGAAATTAGCAAAGAAACTGAAGAAATGCTAAGTCATCTTAAAGAAAAAGATAGAGAATTATTTTTAAGACTCTATGTAAAGGAAGAAGATATGGACACTATAAGCCATGATACAGGAATTAATAAGGATGTAATTTATAATAGAGTATCTAGAGGAAAGCGTAAGATACGAGATTTATTTAAATCTAAAGAAAGGTAGATAAATTAATTATGAAAAATATATACGATATGTTTAATGATATAGATGTAGACTTAAATGAATATGAAAAAGAAGATTTTAATGATTTAGAAAAGCAAAAAGTAAAAAATAAATTTAGAAAATCTATAAAAAATAATAATACTTCAATGAAAAGTTATAAAAAATATATATCAGTAGCATCAATAGCTATTATATCAATAGCTTTGATATCTCAAACAAGAATAGGACTATATGCACAAAGTGCATTAGAAGATATTGCTGAAATTTTAAAAATATCTTTAGGAGTTGATAATCAAATAAATGAGTATTCAACTAACATACAACAATCTGTTACTAAAAGAAAACTAACGGTAGAAATAAATGATGTTATACTAGATGGAAAAGAATTAATCTTATATATGAGTAGGGAGTATGACAAAGAACTTGCGCCAAATGAGAACATAGACTTAATTTCTGAAAACTTATATATAAATGGTAAAAAGATAAATGGAAGTGTAAAAGGTTACTATGGAAACGTTGATAAAAGTAAGCAAGAGTTTGTTTTAGGATATGAATTACCAGAAGAATACAAGGGTGATATAAATGTTAAGTTAAGAATAATGGATGCAGCTATAACGAAAACAGATGATGAAAATTACTTTAAAAGAATAATAGGACCATGGAGTTTTAAATTTAAAGTTAATGGAGATAAGCTTAATAAAGATACTAAAAATATAGATCTAAATAAAAATCTAAAATTAGATACAGGTTCTAATATGGATATAATAAGTTATAGAGGAAATATCTTAAATCAGACTATAAATTTAAGCATGACAAAGCATAAGCGTATGAAAAATGAATTGGAAAATGGATTTATTGTATTAAGGGTAGAGATAATTTAGGCAATAAAATTGAGTTTACACAACATTCAGCTGATGTAGATAAAGAAAAAACTTTTTATGAATATAGATTTAATAAAGATGAATATACGTTTAATAGAGATGCTAAATATCTGAAAGTTACTCCATATTTATCATATCTAGAAAAAGAAAATAATGATTATGTTACAAAATATAAGAAACTTGGTTCAGAAATTACAATAGATCTAAGCAAATAAAATAATTATATAAAGGATGTAAATATACTTATCAAAGCCTATTTACATCCTTTATTTTTATTTTGGTTAAATTTTATTTATAAATTTATTAAAAAATAAAAAAAGTTTAGAAAAATGATAGAAACATATAACTTATATTCGAATTAATATATGCAGTTATAAAATATAAAGAATTATACTAAAAACCTTAATCAATTATAAAAGCAAAGGAGCATAAAACTAATATGAAAAGGCCAAATTTAAACTTAAATAAAAAACAAAAAATAATTTTATCAATAGTTACAATTGCAGTCACTATAGGAGGTACTGTAACATCTATTTCTTACAGCAAACAGTTAAAAGAACAAAAAATTATGCAAAGCACAGTTGAAATGTATGATGTTTCCGGAAAAGAAAAGATATTTATGAATGGAAAAGTTCTTCCAACAAAATCAGAAAAACTATTTATATATCCAGAGCATGGTAAGTTAGATAAGATACAAGTAAATAATGAACAGTACGTTGAAAAGGGAACACCTATATTCACTTGTAAAAATCAAGAACAGTTAAAAGAAATAAAATCTTTAGAGTCACAAATATTAATAAAGAAAAGAGAATTAACTTCTTTAATTGATGGTGAGAGTAAAGAAAGGGTAAATTTAGAAATAGAAAATATAAATAATAATATAAAAGAATTGAAGAAAACTGCATACTCAACAGTGTATGCACCTTTTAATGGACTAGTATATATAAATGATGAAATAATTGGAGACGAAAGTTCCTATGTAGCAATAATAGAAAGTACAGAATTTTATGTAAAAGCTCAAGTTAACGAAAGAGATTCATATAAAGTAAAAGTTCATCAAGATGCAGAAGTTACAACTATAGCAAATAAAGAAAAGCATTATGGATCTATTTCATATATTTCTAGCAGACCATATGAAGGGAATGATGAGGAACAAAGTTTTGGATCTGATTCAAATATGGCTAAATATGGATTAAACATTAAATTAGATAATCAAAACAACTTAAAAAGTGGACTTAATGCTCAAATAGTAGTTTCATATGGTACAGATAATAAAAAAATTCCTTATGAATCATTGGAAATAGATGGTAATAAAAGTTATGTATATAAGATAATAGATAATAAAGCTTATAAAACCGATGTTACTGTAAGAAGCGAAAATGGAGAGTTTGCATTTATATCGAAAGGACTTAAAGAAAACGACGTAATAATCAAGTCTTTAATAGATAAAAAAATAGAAGATGGACAAGAAGTTTATATAGATAGATTCGGATCTATACAATAAATAGATGGAGGTGAATTATTTGAAAGAAACTCTAATAGAACTTAAAGATATTCAAAAATATTATCCTATAGGTAAGGATAAACTTCATGTTTTAAAATCTATTAATTTAGAGATAACAAGTGGAGATTTTGTAATGATAATGGGTAAATCAGGGAGTGGAAAAACAACTTTATTAAATATATTAGGATTTTTAGATAAATTTAGTGATGGAAAATATCTATTTAAAGGCAATGATGTTACAAACTTAAGCGAAAAAGAACGATCTAAGTTTAGGAATAAAAATATAGGATTCGTATTTCAACAGTTCAACCTTATTCCTAACTTAAATATATACAAAAATGTAGAACTCCCAATGGTGTATAGCAATAAATACTATAAAGAAGAGAGAGATTTAGTAATTAAAGAAAAGCTAGAGATAGTAGGTCTTCTAGATAAAGTATATCAAAAACCACTAGAACTATCAGGGGGGCAACAACAACGTATAACAATAGCTCGAGCATTAGTAAATGACCCGGACATAATATTTGCAGACGAGCCAACAGGAGCATTAGATACAGATACAAGTACAGATATTATGAACCTTTTAAAAGATTTAAATAAAAAAGGAAAAACAGTAATAATGGTTACTCATGATAATGATCTTATAAAATACGCTTCTAAAATAATCAAATTAAAAGATGGTGTAATAGTAGAGGAGATTTAATCATGGTAATTATAAAAAATGCATTAGATAATATAAGAAGTAATAAATTACGTGTGGCAGTAGCAATGGTTTGGATAGTACTAGGAATAACATCTGTGGTAGTAGTTTCGAGTGTGGGAGAGGGAATTGAAAAACAAAGTAAAATTGCAGCTATGAATCCTAAATTTAGGACTTCAACAATAACTTTTGATCCTAACTATGAAAGCAATTTAGAGTCATCATTTTTCGAAGCATTTTCAAACGGAGATGTAGATATGATTAAATCTATGACCGGAATAGAACGTATAACCCCTAAGTATGGTGACAATGAGGGCGGGGTTATAACAGGTGGAATGCTGTCCACATCTATAGGAGAAGAGTTTGCAGAGTTTAAACCAGTAGATAAAGAAACTAAGTTAAATGTTGATTTTGGAAGAGGATTTTCACTTGATGATTTAGATCGTAAAACAGTAATTATAGAAGATAGTTTAGCCTATAGCTTATTTGACTTAAGTCCTAAAAATTCAATTGGGGAATTTGTAAAAATAGAAGGAGAGTATTTTGAAATAGTAGGTATTATCAAAGTAAAAGCAACAAGTTCGACTGATGATCCAGAAGAATATTATAGACAATCTAGATGCTATATACCAGAAAAGGCTTTAGAAGAATTAGGAAATAAAAATAGCTTTGGAAGTACTATAACAGGAGTTGAGATATTAGTGGCTAATGGATATGACTCAAATGAAATTAGTTTTAGTGTAGTAGAAAAATTACAAGAACTTAAAAAAGATGAACTAGGTGAAATAGGAGAATATGGGGTTAAAGGAGGAAGTGAAGAAAGCCATGAGATGATGTTCTTCCAAAACCAGATAAATAGATTTACAACTATACTCTCTAATGTATCATTGATAATTGGAGGAATAGGGATAATGAATATAATGTATATGTCTGTATCAGAAAGACAGAGGGAAATAGGCATAAGAAGAGCTATAGGAGCACAACCAAGTGATATATTGATACAGTTTTTAATTGAAACAGTAGTTATAGCAGTATTAGGTGGAATAGTGGGGATAGTCATTGGAACTATAGCCGCAGGAAAAGTTGGTGCATACTTTGGTATGGAATCACAAGCAAGTATCAAAGTATACGTGAAAGCTATAGGAGTATCTATTCTTGTAGGAACTATATTTGGAGCTATTCCAGCAACTAAAGCCTCTAAACTTGATCCAATAAAAGCTATTCAAGGATAAATAATAAAATTAATTAAAGGAGATAATTAAAATGAAAATAGATTTTAAAAATAAAAAAGTACAAATGATAATAGGGTTAGGAGTAGCTGTTTTAATAGCAGGTACTGTTATCTGGGGAAAATAAATACTAATTTAAATAATATGGTAGATACAGGTTCGTTCATAATTGGAATGCACGATATAAATAAAGATAGAAAAAGTCTAATATCTGAAGCAGAAAAGAACATGTCTAATCATAAAGACTTACAAAGTCAGGCACAAGAACTTATAGATGATTTAAATGCAATTGAAAAATTAGAAAGGAAAGAACTAGATAAAGTTGGAAGTAAATATGAAGATGCTACTTTAGTAAATAAAACAATTGATGTTTATAATAAGTTAGATACAAATATAGATACGTTTGTTTTATCATATGAGGAAAATAAAGATGCTCAAAAGGATAAGTCAATTTCAAGGTCAATGGATTCAATTATAGAGAATGAATATTCTATTGATAAAATGGTTAAAGAATTTAATGAAGTATATAGAGTTAAGTATAATAATGCTGTAAATTCTTTTCCTATTAAATTAATAGCTGAGAAAAAGGGATGGGTTAATATAAATGAGTTGAAATCAAATTAGAAAATAATAAAAAGCTATAAAGCATAGGTAGAATGCTTTATAGCTTTTATATATCAATGTAAAATTATAAAAACCTTACTTACTTGTAGTATTAAATTGCGGAATATCTATTTCTATTTTTCATCTTCAAAAATCTTAGTCTCTGTATCAGGAATAAAAAGACCAGGAGTTATTATGATTTTCTTTTCTGTACCTTTAAGTTCAAAATGGTAATACATATCGTTTTTGCTACAACTTCCACTATTACCACCTAATAAGCTATTGCCACTTTCATCTTCTATATAGAAATCTGTAAAGTGTTGTAAACGCGCTACCTCAGACTTATTTCCTTCTAATTGTGTTTTAATATTAACGGAAATAGGAGATATCTTTATTTGATCAATTTTCAACTTAACTTTATCGTTTATATTTATATACTTATTAACATCAACAACCTTTAAATCATTAGATATATTAGAAGTATTTATAGTCGTATTAAATTCCCAGTTTCCAAAAGTTTTAAATAATAGCCTTCCTTTTTCAGATTTTGACTCACCTAAATCAAAATCTTTAAATTGAATCTTTAAGTTGTAATCTTTATCTTTTTTTAAACTGTCAAGTAAATCAATGTCTGTATCTCCAATACCATCTCCATCAGTATCTTTTCTGTTTAAGTTAATAGTATATAAAAATTCTTTTTTATTTTCATTTTTAACATCTCTTGGGCTTATTCCTCCCCCTTGTCCAGGGAAAGAGATATCTCCTATAGTTATTATAGGTATATCAGGCATGAAATCTTTTTTATCAACTCCATGTTTTTTAAAATCAAAATTAGTATAATCCATACTTAAACTTATAATTAATTGTCCATCATCTAACATTACGTCTCCTAAATTAAGAACTAATCCGTTATCTGTTATTGATTGATTTCCTTCAAATTTATACTTATCAAACTCACTATAGTCTCTACCTAAGAAAGATTCAATACGACCTGCTAAAAGATTTATATATGCCCATGTAGTCTCATTCGTTAGAGCTACTGTTCCAAGTATAAGAACTGCTGAGACACTTGCAGCAATTAGTTTTTTAGTTGTTTGTTTTCTTGATTTCAACTTAGATTTCATTATATTTTTCATTTTAGTATTATCAGTTTTTACTTCATCATATTTATCAAATTGAATTTTTTCGTTGTTTAATACTTTATATTTATCTATCAATTTATTTCCCTCCCTCATTTAATAAAGATTTTCTTATTTTTGCCTTTCCCCTAGATAACTTACTATGTACACTTGAAATAGCTAATTTTTTGTCATTTGCTATATCTATTACACTTTCATCATTTAGGTAGTATCGTCTAAATATTTCTTTATCTCCTTCGGACAAGAATTTTAATGTTTCATTTAATTCCTCTTGAATTTCAATTTTTAGTAAATTTTTATCTATGTAATAGTTTTGTTCATCTAAATCTGATATTTCTATTTTATTTAAATACTTTCTTTTATAATCAATTGCTTTATATTTAGCTATTGCACATATCCAGTTTTTAAAAGTATTTTTATCTTGGTCAAAGCCTTCTACATTATCCCAAATCGCTAGCAAAGTATCACTAACACACTCTTCTTCATAATTAACAAGAGATCCTAGATGGTATCTAATTACAGAAGTAATAAGGCTATTATACTGATCTATTAAAATTTCCATTCCTTTTTGATTTTTCTTTTTTATATATTTAATCATTAACTTGTCTTTCAAGTTGTTTCCTCCTCACTATAAAAGCTTTTACATTACTTAATTCGTAAATTAATACAAAAAACTTGCATATTTTAAATATTTTTTATTAATCTTTCTTGTTAATAAGGTAATTAACGAGGAATGAGTACTTATTGTAATGAAGTTTTTGTTGTTAACTTCTTTATAGATATATGATTAATTATATTGTTAATTAGCTAAATAACAATATACAATAGAAAGTATAGTCACAGTAAAAAGTCTCTAGATTAAACCAAATAGTTAAATCTAGAGACTTTAATTACATTGTTTATTTTTAAGTTCAACTGGTATTACTTTAAATCAATATCAAAGTCCTCCCCAACTTTCTTCCACTTATTATTAGAAGAATCTGATGCATATAAAGAAAGTTTTAATTTACTAGAATCTTTTTTTATACGTTTATGGGAATTATCAAGTTTAAAAATTCCTTTTCCATTATTACTATAGTCACAATAAAACTCAACTTTATTTCCAAGATCATCATTTCCAGCAAGTTTCATAAGATACTCTGTTCCATCCGTAGTATTATAATTATACTCTTTAGATTTTGATTTCTCTGTCTTTTGCTCATCATTTTCAAATTTGAATATGCCTAATTTTTTAGCGTATATATTTTTGTATTGTATCGTATTTACATTTTGTACTTCCATTATATTTCTCCATTTATCCACACTTATTACATTTTTTTCCATATTAATTCTGGCATATATTTAACTAATTAATTATATAAAGTTAAAATTTTGTTTTTTCGACTTGATTCGATATTTTGATTCGATTTATGACTAAAAATTAAGACAAATATTTACAACCAAATGAATTCTATTTGGATAATTTTAATTTTATGATAATATTTTACATTAAATAAGCTATAAATATTTTGGGATTTTATCTTCTAGATAATCTTAGTTGAATTTTGGGAGGGGTTAAAATGTATAACGATATTAGAGTTACAAAACAAGAAGTAAGAGACTTCTTATTAATTAATTTTGGATTGATTACGTTTCTATCTATATTTGTATTTATTAGCTTTTCTAGGCCAAATAGTGATGATTTTTTATATAACTTTGCTATAACATTTATGTATATTCCAGCTTTTTCAGTAATGGTAGTGCTTAAAAAGAGTTCTTATTATGAATTTAGTGATGTTGTAAATAAGTTCTTTAATTTCTTTATAATAGGGACAATATTAAGAGTTATTTTTTCTATAGTTGAGCCTTTTTTAATAAAGAATGTTATTATCTCTTCTTTAATAGATCCAATTGTATCTTTGTATATTTTGTATAGTGTATTTGTAAATTCTTCTTACTTTAAAATTTTCAATTTATCACTAAATAAAAACTTTAAAAAGGTATTGTTCTGTATAGGCATATATTTAGTTATATTTACAGTTAGATGTAGTTCTGACCTTATTCATATGCACTTTAGTATAGCGAATTTTATTGATGCATTACTACAAATTTCAGTCGGGATGGTGATGAATATAATATTTGGTATTAGCTTGTTTTTTGGAGAAGAGTTTGGGTGGAGATATTTCCTACAACCTAGGCTTCAAAAGATATACGGGAAAAGATCAGGGGTGATAATCCTAGGACCTATATGGGGTATTTGGCACTTACCTCTTTGTATGACTCTTTACAGTCCTCAAACTCCGATTTATTGTATTATAAATCATGTATTATTCTGCACAACACTGGGAGTATTTTTAGGTTATTCTTATATGAAAACAGAAAATCTGTGGACCCCAATGTTAATTCATTTAATTGGAAACTTAATTACACTTTCAAGTGGTGGTGGGCTAGATACAATAATTACATTAAACGATCTTCTAATAGCTATTTTGTTTGAATCTGTATTATATTTACCATTTTTATTTGCAAAAGTATATAGACCTAACAAGGATGACATCGGGGTATCTATTGATAATTAGAAAATTACAAAAAGGGTTGTATCTATTTGATACAACCCTTTTTAAGGCCTTAAAATAATAGTGTTTAATAAATGTTTCTTATTAAACACTATTATTACATAATGTTAGTAGATAAATGTTTGTTCATGTAGATTTTATTTAATAGTAAAATCCTAATAACAGTTTAATTTAAACTCATACTTATCTTCTTGTACGCTTAGAATAACTTTAAAAGAATAAATACACTATTGATTAAAAATTTGTCATTTGGCTATTAATGAACGTAGCTAATGGGTATTTATATATTTTGCAACTTTTTAATTTAATTGGAATATTAATATTATATATAAATATTGATAAAAGTTAATTCATAGATTATAATGTACTTTAAATAAAAAGTTACCAAATAGTATTTAATAAATCTTTATTTTAAACTGTATTTACAAAAATAGGATTGGTAACAATACCTTCAGGACTATATTGATTAGTTTTAAAAAATATTTCTGATGGTTTTTTATTTATTATTTTAAGGAGGAAGAAATGAATAATTTAGATTCAGACCCCGGGGCCTTTATGCCTCAAATAATTTTAATAGCATTACTTACTGCTATTAACGCGTTTTTCGCATCAGCAGAAATGGCTATAGTTTCTGTAAATAAATCAAAAATAAAACAATTAAGTGCAAGCGGAAACAAAAAAGCTCAATTGCTTGAAAAACTCATGGAAGATCCAAGTAATTTCCTATCAACTATTCAAATTGGAATAACTTTAGCTGGATTTTTCTCAAGTGCATCTGCTGCTACAGGGATATCTACACATCTTTCAAATGTATTAGCTCCACTTAGTATACCTTATTATAAGGAACTATGTATGTTTATAGTAACAATAATACTTTCATATTTTACATTAGTATTTGGAGAATTAGTACCAAAAAGAATTGCTTTGAAAAAAGCAGAAAGGATATCATTATTTTCGGTAAAGCCAATTTACATTATATCTAAAATTGCAAAACCATTTATAAAGCTTTTATCATTTTCAACTAGCCTGGTTTTAAAAATAATAAGAAATAATGATATGGATATTGAGGAAAGAGTTTCTGAGGAAGAAATTAGAACTTTAATATCACAATCTCAAGAAGATGGATGTATTGAAAATGAAGAAAAACAGATGATATATAGCATATTTGAATTTAATGATAAGACTGCTAAGGAAATTATGACATCTAGACATGATATGTTTGCGGTAGACATAGAAGATGATTTGGATGAAATACTAGAAGGAGTAATAGCATCAGGATACTCTAGAATACCTGTATATGAAGATAATAAGGATAATATCCTCGGTATATTATATGTAAAAGACTTATTAGTAAAAGCTAAGAAGGTTGGATTTAAAAATATAAATTTAAAAACAATGCTTCATGACCCATATTTTGTTTCAAAGTCTATTAGAACAAATGAATTATTTAAACTTCTAAAGGATAAAAAGGTCCACTTAGCGTTATTAATTGATGAATATGGTGGAATAGAAGGGCTAGTAACTATGGAAGATTTAATTGAAGAAATTATGGGAGATATTGAGGATGAATACGATAAAACTAAATCTACTATAACACAAATTGATGATAGTAATTTTATTGTAAAAGGATATTTGACAATAAGTGAATTTAACAATAAATTTGATATAGATATAGAGCAAGGTGACTATGATACTTTAAATGGATATATACTTACATTGTTAGGTGATTTCCCAGAAGAAGGTCGAGAAATTGAATTAGACAATTTTACATTTTTAATTGAAAATGTAAATAAAAGAAGAATTGAAGATATAAGAGTAAGTATAAAAAACAGATGTGCGCAAATATCATAATGAGTTTTTATACACTTGAAATTTAAACAAAAATGAGTAAATCCCTACATCTAAGGGTTTACTCATTTTTTTATATTATACAGCACTTAAACTAAAGTTATGAGTTAATAAGTGTTTTGCAAATTCATCTAGTTTGCTTATTGTTTGTTTTATATCATTTTCTGTTGTTTCATGATTAATAGCACACATTCTTAAAACAACTTTACCATTTAAAACTGTTGTAAATATTCCTGCATAGTTTTCTTGAAGTGCTAAATGTGAAATATTATTGTTAAGTGTATCTATATCTTGTTCAGACATTCCAGATGGAGCATATCTAAAATTGATAATTGCTAATTTAGGATCAGATATTATTTCCCAATTCTCAAATCCTAATAATGTATTCTTAATATATTCTGCAAGATGAATACCATATTCAATTCTTCTGCTCATTTCACTAGTTCCTAGAGTTTGTAATGTAAACCAAAGTTTAAGACCCCTAGTCGGTCTTGTTAATTCAATACCTATGTTTCCATAGTTTATTTCATCGTCATTTATATCTAAGTCTCTTAAATACTCTGGATTTTCACTAAAACTTTTTGCTAAATCGTTTTTGTCTTTTACAAGAACCATTGCACAACTATATGTTTGGAATAACCATTTATGTGCATCCCAACTTAAGCTATCAGCATTTTCTATTCCTTTTAATAAATGATTATAGTTTTCAGATAATAATATCGATGCTCCATAAGCTCCATCTACATGCATCCATAACCCATATTCTGAACATATATCAGATATTTCTGGTATTGGATCAATACTTCCAGTATTTGTAGTCCCTGCACTAGCTATAACAACAAAAGGATGCAGTCCATTTGTTATATCATTTCTTATTGCTTTTTCTAGTTCATCTATCTTCATTCTATAATTTGAATCTGAAGGTATTTTTCTGATATTCTTAGGAGATATTCCTGATATTTTAAGTGCTTTTTTAATTGAACTATGAGTTTGATCAGATACATAAGCAGTTCCCAAATGTAATTTATCAAATGAAAGTTTGTTATCTCTTGCAGCTACCATTGCTGTAAGATTTGCCATAGATCCTCCTGAAACAAATAGTCCGCTCGATTGTTCTGTGTTATATCCAGCTTTTTCAGATAGCCATTTAATTAATGTTTTTTCAATAAAACTAGCAGCTGATGTTGTCATCCAGCATCCAGCATGCAAGTTATAAGCACTGGACATTACATCTCCAATCCAAGAATTCAAATCTGCTGGCCCAGGTATAAATCCAAAAAATCTTGGATGGTTTACTCTTGCTCCATACTCATAAACTTCTTTTATCATTTCTTCCATAACTTCTTGTACCTGTCTCCCCTGACTAGGTATATTTATGTTTCTAAGTTTATTTATTTGATTAGAATCAGCTACTTTTACTACTTCATTAGATTCTAACGATTCAAGTCCTTTAAAGTATTGATCAATAAAATAATTTAAAGAATTTTTAAGTTCTAAATTGTTCATGTTGCTTTACCCCCATTTCTACGCAATTGTCCTTGTCTTTTTTAAGCCACGTTCATGATATCATCAAAATATATATTAATCAAACTACGGTTTCTGTATTATAATTAAATTTCGCGCTTGTAAATCGTAAAATTCAAGCTTATATAACCAAATTTTGGAATAAATCGATTAAAATTAAATTTAGCAATTGCATAAACAGTTCGAAAGATTAAGAAAATAATAAAAAAATAGTTAAAAAATAAAGTAACTGTATGTTTATTCCCTTAAATAATTTAATTTACTTTAGATTATTTGAACCTACATATATGTGCTACAGGGATAAATAGTTTAAAATAAGTACATTTTTTGAGCTATTGTTATATGGATAGAATAGAAAAGCATATATTTTAATAACCTATTTAATAATCAATAATGTTAATAATTTAAATCATGTAATTTATAGATACTTACCATTAAAACATAAACTTTTGTTTATAAAAACTTAACTGATTAAATAAATAAGACTACTCCAAATCAACCTTTTGTAGAAGATTTTGTATCTAAAAGTTCTGCTGTTTTCGCTTGGAGTTCCATTCCATATAGAAGTGAGCATAGAAATCTTTATATCACATAAGAATCTCTTAATTGTGGTACTTGTGCTATTGAAATTTATGATCAAAACACATCATTGATGATCTTCCAGAATATAAATTTATAATTTATATGGGTTGTTTAGGCAAGACTTTTTAGCTTTTTCATAATTTAATTAACATTGTTTACAATAATCTAATTATATAAAAAAGGTCACTCTTATTGCCATTTGAGTGATCTTTTTTAATAAAACAAACAAATACAATGGTTAATCTATTTTCGATGTAGTAAAATAAATTGTAAAGATTAAAATTAACTAAAAATTAAGTATATAAGGATTTGTAAAATATGATGAAAATAAATAGCATATCAATATTTGATAATATAAAACCAGAAAGTAAAGAACAGTTAGAGAATATAATGACAAGTTTTCATGCACAAAGAAAAGAAACTTTATTCCTAGAAAAAGAATTTATTGATAATTTGTATTTTATAGAAAAAGGAAAAGTATCTATATACAAAATAAATGAAAATGGTGAGAGAAAGGTAATATTCATATTTAAAAATGGTGATGTAATAAATGATCTTTCCTTAGATCAAGAAAAAAACACTATTTTTGCTTGTGAAATATTTGAAAAGTCAACTATATTGAAGTGCCCTACATCTGAATTCATAAAAATAATGGAAAATGACTTTAATTTAATGAAAAATATATTAGTTCATACTCAAAATATTAATAGAAGACTATACAGACAACTAAAAAACTCTTCTTCAATAAATATAGATAAAAAACTTGCAGCAAAACTATATAGAATGGGAAAAGAGTTTGGATTAGAACAGGGAGAATGGACACTTATTAAAGCAAACATAAGTATTACATATATAGCAGAAATGCTTGGGTGTAAAAGGGAAAGTTTATCAAGAACAATGAAACAATTGCAAGACTATGGATTGGTCAAAATTGTAAATAAAAATATTTATATAAAAAAAGAAGGTTTATCTAAATACTTTAAAGGTAATTAATAGAGAGTGCACATAACAATGTAATTAATGTTATGTGTATTTTTTTATAAATTCGATAAAAAGATATCAATATTGTTATATATATCACAGACATTCAAAAAATCGTATGCTACTATATCTTTAATAAAATATAGGAGGAGAGATTATGAAGATAAAATTGAATAGAGCAAACTTCGATAAAGGTCTTAAATTATTGAAATCGGAATATAAAATTTTTGCACCTGTAACGACCCCTTTTAAAGGAGTTTACTCTGATACAGATTTAACTAAATATGAGGAAATAAGTAGTATAGAGGATATAGAGTTTAATAAAAAATCTAACTTTTCACCAAAAGAAGTTATACTACCGATAACTCAAACATTATTTTATTTTACAGAAAAAGAATATAAAACTAGTGATATAGATAATAAAAAATTGATTATCTTTTTAAGGGCTTGTGATATAAATGGAGTAAAAAGATTAGACGAGATTTATCTTAATAACGGTATTGAAAAAGATTATTTTTATGAAAGATTAAGATCGAAAGTAAAGTTTGTTTTAATTGGATGTAAAGAAAGTTTTAGAAATTGTTTTTGTGTAAGTATGGGGTCTAACAAAACTGATAACTACTCAATGGCATTAAATATAGATAATGATGAAGTTTATTTAGATATAAAAGATGAAGATCTAAATGTATTTAAGGGTGAAGGTACGGAGTTTGAAGTTAATTACGCTAAAGAAAACATTTTCTGTGTAGAGTCACCTAAAAATATAAACCCGATAGAACTATCAAAGCATGAAATGTGGAATGAGTATGACTCTAGATGTATAGGCTGTGGACGCTGCAATTTTGTCTGTCCAACTTGTACTTGCTTTACTATGCAAGATATATACTACAAAGAAAATGAAACTGTAGGTGAAAGAAGAAGAGTATGGGCGTCTTGTCAGATAGATGGTTACACAGATATGGCAGGTGGTCATTCTTTTAGAAAAAAACAAGGTGAAAGAATGAGATTTAAAGTGATGCATAAGATATACGACTTTGATAAAAGATTTGGATACCAAATGTGCGTAGGATGTGGAAGATGCGATGATGCCTGTCCGCAATATATATCTTTTTCACAGTGCGTAGAAAAAATAAAAGGCATAGTAGATATCTATGAGGAGGTAAAGTAGATGAATCCATACATACCAGTTAATTCAAAGATTATAGATATAATTAAACATACAGATATAGAATGGACATTTAGGGTTTCTAGTAAAACCGAAGGAGTTTTACCAGGAATGTTTTATGAAATTTCAATTCCTAAATTTGGAGAAAGTCCAATATCAGTATCAGGATACGGAAAAGATTATATAGATTTTACTATAAGAAATGTAGGTAAGGTAACTAGTGAATTATTTAATTATACAGTTGGAGATAGCTTTTTTATAAGAGGACCTTATGGGAATGGATTTGATATAAGTTTATACGAGGGAAGAGAAATTGTTATTGTAGCAGGAGGAAGTGGTCTAGCTCCTGTAAGAGGTATCGTAGAGCATTTTTACAACAATCCTGATAGATGTATAAGCTTTAAGTTAATAGTTGGATTTAAAAGCCCTCAAGATATATTATTCAAAGATGATTTAAATAAATGGAGTGAAAAACTAGACATATTGGTAACAGTAGATAATGCTGATAGTGATTATGATGGAAATATAGGATTGGTTACAAAGTATATTCCAGAGTTGAAGATAGATGATATAAATAACATATCTGCAGTAGTTGTTGGACCTCCTATGATGATGAAATTTACAGTAGCAGAGTTTTTAAAAAGAAATCTATCTGAGCACAACATGTGGGTATCTTACGAAAGAAAAATGTGCTGTGGTGTAGGTAAATGTGGACACTGTAAAATGGATGATACTTATATTTGTATAGATGGACCTGTATTTGATTATTCTTATGCAAAGAATTTAATAGATTAGGAGGTATAACTATGATAAGAGATTTAAATACTAAGAAAGTAATGAAAAATGCTTTTAGAATAACTAAAACTAAATATGAAACTTCTCTTAGAGTGAGAATACCGGGTGGAAGTGTAGATCCAGAAAGTTTGATGATAATTTCTAAGATAGCTACAGAGTATGGAAATGGCGAAATACATATTACCACTAGACAAGGTTTTGAAATACTGGGTATAAAGATGGAAGATATTGAGGCAGTAAACAAACTTATACAACCAGTAATTGAAAAAATGGATATAAACCAGGCAGAAAAAGAAGAAGGATATCCAGCTGCAGGTACTAGAAATATATCTGCATGTATAGGAAACAAAGTCTGTCCAAAGGCTCAATATCACACAACAAACTTTGCAAAGAGAATAGAAAAAGCTATCTATCCAAATGATTTACACTTTAAGATAGCACTAACTGGATGTCCAAATGACTGTATAAAGGCGAGAACCCATGACTTTGGAATAATAGGCATGACACGTCCTTTATATGAAAAGAGAGATGTATATCATGTGGAGCTTGTGTGAAAAAATGTGAAAAACTATCCACTAAAGCTTTAAGTATGGAAAACTATAAAATCGTAAGAGATCACGATAAATGCATAGGATGTGGAGAGTGTACTTTAAACTGTCCTACTTCAGCATGGACTAGAGATGAAAAGAAATACTACAGACTAGCAATCATGGGTAGAACAGGTAAGAAAAATCCAAGGCTAGCAGAAGATTTCTTATTGTGGGCAGATGAAGAATCTATAATAAAAATAATACTTAATACTTATAAATATGTAGAGCAATATATAGCTAAAGATGCTCCAGGAGGAAAAGAGCATATAGGATATATAGTTGATAGAACAGGATTTATGGAATTTAAAAAGTGGGCATTAGAAGGTGTAAATTTAGATGATATAGTAAAAGTAAATGAAAATATTTACTGGAGCGGAATCAAATATTAACTTAAACTAGGGGGTAATTATGCATAACGAAACACTTGAAAAACTTACAGTCGCGTCTAAGAACAAAGTTAATTTATTAAATAGCAGTAGATTAAAATACATTGTATCATCAGCTTTTGCAGGCCTTTATGTTGGTATAGGAATATTATTAATTTTTACAATAGGTGGACTTTTAACATCAGCTAATTCTCCTATGACAAAAATTATGATGGGTGTATCATTTGCTATAGCATTAAGTTTAGTTGTAATGACTGGTAGTGAACTATTTACAGGTAACAACATGGTAATGACAGCTGGTACGTTAAACAAAGGCACTAGTACTAAAGACTTACTCAGAGTATGGGCTTATAGTTTTGTAGGTAATTTGCTTGGATCGCTTTTGGTTTCTGGATTATTTGTAGGTACAGGACTTGTTAATAAAGGATCTGTAATGGAGTTTTTCGCTACAACATCATTAGCTAAAGCATCACTTCCATTTATGGATCTTTTCTTTAGAGGAGTACTTTGTAACATACTAGTATGCGTGGCTGTAATATGCTCATTTAGAACAAATGATGATACTGCAAAGTTAATAATGATATTTATGTGTTTATTTGCTTTCATAACTAGTGGGTTTGAACATAGTGTAGCTAATATGACTATATTTGGAGTAGCATTATTTTCAAGTGCTATCAAAGGAGCTACTCTTATGGGTGCAATATATAACTTATTTGTAGTTACATTAGGAAACATAGCAGGTGGAGCACTAGTAATGGGTGCTGGTGCATATATATTGGGTAAAAAAGATTAAGCAATGAATAAGCTTTAGTAAGGTGTGTTGGGTTAAAATAAAATTAGTAATAGAATAATAAAATAGTATCTACTGAAATTGTTCAATAGATACTATTTTTATTTTAAATTTGTTGTTATATAGCTAATTAACAACGTATTTATCTATATAAAATCTTATTGTTGATTTGCAACTTCTAGTTCATCACTTAGTAATGCAGCTCCTACTGCTAGTACAAATGGAGCTATTATTAAACTTCCTAATAGTATTGTCATGTATAACTCCTCCTTTTTCTTATCTTTATTTTATAAGTCTATTATACATGTACAACTTTAAAATAGCCTGACGTAAATCTTAACTAAATCTTACATTTTTGATAGTTAATATTATATATATATTTTTTTGAGGATAGTTATATTTCAGTACCTAATTTATAGATTTTAGTCCATTTTTAAATTAAAAGTTGTGATTTATGATATTCTATAATAAATTAATTTTAAAGTTTAAGCTCAGGAGGGTTTATATATGTTAAATTATTCAAAACATCAAGTTAGCATAAACAAGTATATATGGAAAACTTTAAAAGTTTTTAACTTTTTTGATAGTCCAAAGTTTATATTGATATTAGCAAGTATATCTAAAGTTTTTAGAAATATTATCTGGGCGTTATTAGGGTTTGCAGAACCTCCTATTAGCCATAAATACAACATATAAAATTATTAATCACAAAAAATATAAACGCAATAAATACATCAATTTCTTTAATCAATATATTTATTGCGTTCTGTAGCTATATGTATGTGATAAATGATGACAAACCCCTTATGGAGAGAAGTATTAACTAAATCGTATCCAGCTTATAAATATATCAATGCCAGATACAAATATATTATAAAACATGTTATCAGTAATATTTAGATATATTAACATAAAAATAATCAATTAATTTGATTTTTTATCAAATTAATTGTATTATTAAAACCTAAATAAAATTTTAGACTTTTAATAATATACCGATTAAAAATGCCTCCAAACTATAGATTTAGTTATGGAGGTATTTTTTACGCTTAAAGAAACTATGTTTAACTAATATTTATGGATAACATCTTGAGCATCATAATTTAGACTCTTTAGTGAAATAAAAAATAACATTTTGAGCAACGGACGAAGTGGTTAGCTACATGAGCGAAGCGAATTTTATATATTTATTGTGATTTTTTTCCATTTAAATTGTGCTATAATTTTATCATAAAATTTTTAAACTTGGGGGATTAAAATGTATAGTGATATTAAGATTATAAAAAAAGAAGTAAGGGACTTCTTGATAATTAACTTTAGCTTAATTACTTTTATATCTATCTTCATATTTATTCGCGCTGCAAAACCAAATAGCATTTCATTTTTATCAAGCTTTGCAGGATTATTTATGTACATTCCCGCATTTTCAGCAATTACTATTTTAAATATAAGCCATCATTATATCTTTCCCTCATCAATATATAGATTTTTTAATATCTTTTCTATTGCTACAATTACAAAGATAATTTTATGTATAATTGAATCTTTGTTATAACACTAAGATATCTTTTTAGTAGATGTTCTAGTATCTTGTTATCTTATAACTAGCATTTTTATGAATTCATCTGATTTTGAAATTTTAAATTTATGCTTTAACAAAAACTTAAAAAAAATTGTATTTGTAATATTGATTTCTTTAGCAATAACTACAATTAGTAATTTATCACAATTAAAATATATTCAAATTAGTCCTATAAATATTTTAGATTCAATTATGAGAGTTTTATTTATAGTGGGTTTAAATGTAGTCTTTGGATGTAATCTATTCTTTGGAGAGGAATTTGGCTGGAGATACTTCTTACAACCTCGCTTACAAAATCTTTACGGAAAAAGATTAGGAGTTATTTTATTAGGTCCAATATGGGGAATTTGGCATTTACCTCTTTGTATAACTTTGTATAGCCCTGAAAGTCCAATATACTGTGTTATTACTCATATAATTGCATGTACTACTCTTGGAGTATTTTTAGGATATGCTTACATGAAAACCGAGAACCTCTGGGCTCCTATGCTAGTACATTTGTTAAATAACTCGATTGCACCTATAATTGGTAATTCACACGGCAAAGTTTATACACTAAAGACTCTTTTTTATGAAATTTTATTGTATTCAATAGTATTCTTGCCATTTTTACTTATAAAAGAATATAGCTCTAATCAAAAATTATATATTGATAATTAACATATATATTGAATTTTATAAAATAACACCCAACTCTAAAATTTAGACTTGGGTGTTATTTTAGCTCTATTATAATTAATACTTATAACTGTTCTTTCTTTAGTTTTAGGTATTCTATTCTTTCTAACTTGTGTTTAGTATCTTTTAAAACTGTTTTTTCTACTAAAGGATCTTTTTTCAGATACTCGTAAACTGCTTTAACAATAACTGTATTTAGATTATCTCCATCTCGTTCTGCCTTTAAATCAAGTTCTTTTTTTAAATCCATACTTACTGTTACCATAGTTCTTGTATTCGCTTTACTTACTGCCATTTTTACCTCCTAAAATCAATTTTGAAATATAGTGTAAATTTAGATGCGTCTTTTAATTTATTTTAAAATAGTGTTATCACTTTAATAAGTAAATTTTATCATATATTTATTATATCAATCAATTCAAATATTAATATACATATCTAAATTTAGTCATTTACATAATTATATTTAATACTTAAAAATTTAAACCTTACTATTTAATACAAAAGTGCAATCACTTTTTTATAAAACAGGTTGAATATAGAACGTATGTTCTATATAATATTGCTATAGAATCTAATTTTGGAGGGGTTCAATGAAACAACTTTCTACTAATGAAAAACTAATTGTATTAGGGTATATAGAGGAGATGCTAGATATATTTAATACTGTTTTAATTGAAGAATTTAAAGATGGGGAAGAACCAAATATTATTTGTAATGGTAGTAAATTTTTAAAAAGAGATTTTGAATCTCTAAAAATAAAAATTCAAAATTTATAGCATTAAAAAACAGATATTTTATGAAAGGTAGTGATTTATATTGATCAGCGAAATTGTCAATATTGTTGGTAAGGAAGGTTCTTGGGCTTTACTTTCATTTGGATTGATACTTTACATACTAAAAGCTCAAGAAAAAAGGGATATCTTACAAGAACAAAGAGAGGAAAAATATCAAGAGATAATAGAAACTATGACATGTAAATTAGATATTTTGACTCGTCTTTCAGAAGACATAAATGATATTAAAAGTAAATTGCAAAATACAGTTCACTAGTTGTTTACATATAAAAAAGGATTGCTATTATAATTTAATATAATAGCAACCATTTTTCATTCTCTCAATATTTCATATATTCCCTTAAACCCTTCATCAACAACTAAATTTCTATAGTTACCTTTTTTTAAATCAAATCTTCTTCCCATCTGTTCCACTGTATATCCCTCTGATTCCATATACTCTGTAAAATCATTATAAGATCTACTTATATACCTCAATGGTTCATCTGAAATTTTTTCTACTTTCTCATTATTCAAGGTTATCTTAACAATATCACTTAATCCAATAAATGGATTAAGTATTTTAGAAGAGTTAATTAGATATACCATTACCAAACTGCTATTATTGTAAATTGTTATTATTTCAACATAAATTTAAGAAAATCTTAAGATTTATAATACTAAAACAGTGTTAGTATTTATATTAGTTAACCCATTAAATTTTGAAAGGAGGAATTTTTAAGTTATGTATATAATTTACCCACTTCTTTGTGCCATAATACCTTGTTTCATATATCAAATAATTACTATAAAATCTAAAAGTTTAGAAGATGAAACAGGCTTAATATTTCATTTTATATGGGTTTATGTTTTCTTATTTTATATTTATTTAGCAATCAACGTAGCTGGAATCGGGAGTATGTGGGATATAGGCCAGTATGGAAACATCATCCGGATAGAAGAGATAAACTTAGTTCCATTTAATTCATCAGGTGTTATTACATACATACTAAATGTTATAATGTTTATGCCTTTAGGTTTTTTACTTCCTCTAATTTGGGACCAGTGTAGGAGTCTTCGTAAAGTATTTTTGGTCGGACTATGTTTTTCATTATCAATTGAATTTTGCCAATTATTCAATCATAGGGCTACAGACATTGATGATTTAATGATGAACTCATTAGGAGCTGTTTTAGGATATTTAATATGGTTCTCTTCAATTAATTTAGTTGAACGAGTAAGTAAGTCCCCTATATTTGTTTCTATGAATAAATCAAATATCCAAATAAATTTAGTTTATATATAAATAAAATACTGTCTCTATATCTAAACATGAACCAGTCATTTACCTTGTATTAGCTGTTTTAGGAGAGTTTTTATTTTACAACTGGATGCTTATACCGAACTAATTTTACAAATCATTTATATCTTAAATGTTAAAATAACTTTAAATATATCAAATTCATAAGGGGTGAATGGAATGAAAAAGGAAAAATTTATAATATTAAGTTCACTTGTACCAATTCTAATGCTAATTAATATAACAGTTTTTAAATGTATTTTAATTGCTAATATAATAATAGCTTTAACTTTAGCACTCATTTCTGGAAAACTAGTATCTGAGGTTATAAAGTTAAGAAATAGGAATATCTAAATTAAAAAAGTACTTACTGTAATAGTAAGTACTTTTTAAGTTTTAATTCTTAAGTTTAAACTTTGATATCAGTTTATCTATAAAATATCCTATTGCTGCAAATCCAATCCCTGACATCCCTAAACTAGGAACTGAATCTTCGAATAAAAATCCAACAATAAGTCCAATACAGCCAAATATACACATAATTTCCCAGCTAAACTTTTCATCATTTATTTCGATTTCTTCCTCATCATAAACTAATGAATCTACAGTTACATCAAAAAATTTTCCAATAGATTTTAAACTTTCAATATCGGGCATATCCTCTTGATTTTCCCATTTATCAATATATTGACTTGATATGTTGAGCATTTTACCTAGTTTTTCTTGTGAAAATTCATTTTCAATTCTCAATTGCTTTAATTTATCTCCAAAATTCACTTTCATCCTCCTAAAGTATCTCCTTATAAGTATAATATCTTTATTAATTAAGATAACACAACTTATAATCTATTTTTACACAATGGATTAATATGTATAAATTTTGAACTTAAATATTCTACTATTTAAAAACTGATTGATATGATAACAAAAATAACATACCATTAATTCTAAAAAGGAGTAATACTATGATAAAAAAACTAGAGTTAAAAATACCAAATATGATTTATATGCATAGCTTTCTAGAAAATATAAATGACTATAAAACAAACGATGATTTAGAATATTTTAATATGTATAAAGCAGCAATAAATAACTTCGAACAATACGTAAATAAATTAAACAATAATGCTAAAGGACTTGATTTACCCGAAGGGTATATTCCCTCATCAACTTTTTGGCTAGTAAATGATGATAACAATGTCTTAGGAGTAGTTAGAATTAGACATCAAGCAATTCCTTTACATGGTCATATTGGATATGACATAGCTCCACGATATAGAGGTAATGGCTATGGTAATAAAATATTAGAACTTGCATTACCTTTAGCAAAGAAACTCGGTATTAATCAAGTTATATTAAATTGTGAATCTACAAATATACGCTCCCAAAAGGTCATACAATTAAATAATGGTATATTGTTTAAAACTATAGTAGGAGATGGAAAAGTTTATAATCAAATTTTATTATTGAAGTATAAATATATCTATATGTTTTTATATATTAAAATTTTTTATAATAAAATTTTTCATTACAATTTTTGATACAAAATCACATAAATTCTAACTTGTATATAACTATTACAATTATAGTTAATTAGCTTGTTAACAGTTTCAAATACTAATTAAGTACATTTAAATAAATAGTAATCGAAAATAATTTTAAATTTTTTGTAGAAGGAAATCGTAAACATTTATCAAATACTTATATTGCAGGAATTCTTGCATTCATAGATTTATCAACTCATTCATTTGTCCTGCTTATTTGATTTAAAGAATTTTCAAATATACAATTCTGCAAAATTCACAAGATATTTGTTGTTATAATAACAACAAATGTGAATACAATTATACCAAAGGAGATGTTTAAAATGAAAAGCAATAACTTAGCTCCATTAAATTCTAAACCTAACTTTAAAGGTATTTTGGGTGTTGCTTCAGTTTGGTTTGCTGCTCATGTCGGTGGAGGCTTTGCTACAGGTAATCAGACAATGAATTTCTTTGTTGAAGATGGATGGTATACCTTCTGGATACCAATCCTAATTATCGGTATTATATCTTTAGTTTATAGGGAAACAATGATTATGGCTAAAAATCATCAAGCTTATGACTACAGAACAATAGCTAAAAAACTTTATGAACCATACGATAAGGTACTACCTATCGTATTTGAGATTTGTTACTTAATAATAGTTTTACTTGCTACAGGAGGCTCTATTGCTGGTGCAGCTGCATTATTTACTGAATTTGGACTTAGCTACAACCTAGGTGTAGTGATAACCGGATCAGTACTATTTATACTAACAATATTTGGTGCTAACCTAATTAGAAGTGCCTCTTCATTTATGACTATAATAATAGTCGTTTGTCTTGCTCTGATATGTTATATAGGAATTTCTGCAAACTCTGATAATTTTGTTCAATTAGCAACAACTGGATATGCAACTTCATCAGTTTGGGAAGCCCTATGGTCAGGTCTACAATATGCTGGGTTCCAGGCTATAGTATGGTCAATAGTTGTAAGTGTTTGTCAACCTCTTAAAACAGATAAGGAAATCAATATAACAACTATAATAGGATTTGTATTAAACAGTGTAATGATAGTACTTAGTTGCATGATGTTATTTGCATGGCTTCCAGGAAATTCCGGAGAAACACTTCCTATTCTTTACATTTGTAAGCAAATAGGTAAAAACTGGCTTGTAGTCTTATACTCTATTGTACTTTTACTTGCATTCATATCTACTGGTATAGGGTGTGTATTTGGTGCAATTGCAAGATTTGAAAATATTATTAAAGTTCCATCAAATATAACAGTTAGAAGAGGAGTTCTTTCTCTATGCTGTATGATACTATCTATGGCTATATCTCTTTTCGGTCTTACAAACATAGTTAAGATTGGATACGGATATACTGGTATAATTGGTGTTTTCGTTGTAATAATTCCAGTACTTACTGTAGGACATATTAAAAATAAAAAATTCAAATTAAATCAACAGATTCCGAATACACAAGAGAATGTAATTGTAGAAGAGTAGAATTAATTATAAATTTTTTGTAAGTTCATAGCTAATTGCTAAAAATAAATAAAATGCCTTAGAATCTTAATTAACTAGATTCTAAGGCATTTTTTACGCTTAAGTAAATTATATTTATGGATAACTTATAAAATGCAGTGATCCCCTATTTTGTTGAATATAAAAAAATTAAATTTTGAGCGACATGATCGAAGCGAGTTTTTTATTTTAAAATATAGAGAGTATTTTTACATGTTTTTCTTTTGTAAGATTTTTAAAACATTTATTATCTATATTCATTTTTTCTAGAATTCTCAAATTTTTATTTGATACAAATTTTTACTTTGCTTAATGTAAATACTTATACTACATTTTTATGGAATAGTATTTGAATGGTTGATAATATAATTATCTAAGGGGTGGAAATATGAGTTTAAGTTGCTTAGATTTTTTAATTTATCCAATCATATATATTTTATCAATGCCAATTTTAGTTTTATTTCATGAGTTAGGTCATGCAATTTCCGCATTAATACTTACCGATGATATTGTAAGCATTTACATAGGAACGTCTAGTTTAAATACGAGATTTAGATTTGGTAGGTTAACTATTTATTTTAATGGTTATTCATCCTTAATGGATATATCATATGGTTGTGTAAATTGGAATCCAATGTATAATAATTTAAAGTCAATTTTAATGAATGCCGCTGGACCCCTTATATCTTTATTAATTGCTTTTCGATTTTTTATAATTTTAGATAATTATCATCTATCATATTTTTTAATTAAGGTTTATAATGGAATATTTATTTTCAGTTTTAGCCAATTTTTATTTACAATTTTTCCAATTAAATACACTTATAGACCCTATATCGGGTTTTCAAGTGATGGGTATAAAATCTTACAACACTTGAAAATACTACATTAGATCATTTGATTTTACTTAATCTAATTGCAAAACAGGAAAATACAATATTTTTATCGTTAATTTTAAATTTGTGTAACATTTTGTTTCCTTTACTTGTCCATAGATTTAAAATAAAATATATAATTATATATTTTATTGAGGTGGTAAAATGAGTGCAAAACAATTAATTTTATTAGTTTTCGCTATTTTGTTAAGTATTTATAATGTGTATACCCTTTATCAAAAGGATAGATAATTTAATATACATTTGTTTAAGTTTTAAATTTATAGTCTACGTATCTAAAAAAGAGTATATATATCTAAATTGATAAATCAATTTATATATATATACTCTTTTTTAATATGCTTATTAAGGTTACTTAAGTAAACGATAAAATTCATAAGTTTTAGGAATCAATAGTAGACTTAATGAATATGTTAAGATGTATAGCTAAGGTTTATTATATGTGCCTTAGTTATACATTATATTTAATCCAGTACTTTTACTCTCATTTGTGCTGGATTATTTTTTATGCTATTTATCGCATTCCTTATATTTGATTTAAATGAGTCTAGCCTAGTTTCTTTGGATAACATATTGATATCCCCCCTTTATATTTTATTTAATAATATTTTATTAAAATCCATATAAATTTGTTGTTAAGATATCTACTATTATATAAAAACAATATTAAGATTTCTTAATATATTTAATACTCTATTTCTTATTTAAAATTGCTATAATCATTGTATATACTATTATAAAATCAGAGGAGGTGTTAGAGTGTTTTATAGTTCTTTATCTATGGCAGGAATCTTTTTGTAATTTCATTGATATTTTTTATTTTTAAAGATAAAGCATGTATTTTAATTGGCGGATATAATTCAATTTCTAAGAATAAAAGAAAAGGTTATGATGAAGTAAAATTAAGTAAAGATTTTAGAAATACATTTTTTAAATATGGTCTAATATTTTTTATAGGAGGAATTGGATGTTTATTTATATCTAATTGGTGTTTTTTGATAGCATTTTTAGTTTGGTTAATTTACTTTTCTACGAATGTAAGTTTTAGTAATAAGGTATTTGATAAATACAAAATTTAAATTTTAAAGGAGGCAAAATTGGATAATATTTTTAATTATTAAACATCATTCATATTAATATAAATAAAAATATTAATATGAATGATGTTATATACACTATTTTATTATATATCTTATCTTAATTTCATCGAATAAATAACTCTAACTTTGTTTTTGTCCTTATCATCACTTGATAGTTCTTTAAATTTAAATCCTAATTTTTCTGCTAGCTTTATAGATGCTGTATTTTGAGGATATATATGGGCTTCGATTGTTTGAACAGGTGAACTTTCACTTACATGGTTAATTAATAATGGAGCGGCTTCACTCATGATTCCTTTGTTCCAGTGAGCTTTCTTTAACATATAGCCAATCTGGACTTTATTTTCGTTTTCATCGAAATGGTGTAGAGCTAGGTCTCCTAAATATTCATTAGTACTTTTTTCAATTACTCCCCATCTTATAAACCACTTTTTTTCAAATCCCTTATCTATAATATCAATAAGCTTTATAATATCTTCTATATAACTAATTTTTTGACCTGAGTTAAACTTCATAACATCCTCATCTGAGTACATTTCCAAGATATCTCTTGAATCTGAATATGATATCTTTCTCAGAAGATACTTATTAGACTCTATTTCTTTAAATTCATTAAATAAACTATACATATACCATCACCCCAACCTTTTATAAAATAATATTAGTATACTTTACTACCCTATATTTCTATAAATAATCAAAATAACTTCTAATACTCTCTAATTTTATTTTTTCTATTTCGCTTAATTTATAACTTCGCTATTTTAATCCTATATTCATTTATTTCACTCCAATTTCATTATTTAAAATGTATTATTATATATATAAAAAATTATTATTATATGTAACTCTGTTATCAAAAACTGCAACAAAACACAAATCTGTAGATAATTAAACTTTTTGATAGTATATTTAAATCAAGAAAGGAGTTAACAATGAAAATTAATATTTTGATAGATAAAATTTTAAGCAGAGATGAAGTAGAGATTAAGGTTTGTCCTGAAAATGTAAACCTTGGACATGATTTAGAAAGCTACATAAGACAAATTTCAAAACTAACAGTTATAAATACTAAAAATGATAGCAAAATCAAAGTAAATATAAATGATATATTAAAATTTCAATCAGAAGGCCATATGTGTTGTGTAGAAATGAAATCCAAAGAACTTTATTTGATAAATAAACGACTAAAAGAAATAGAAGGTCTAAACTATAAGAGTTTTGTAAAAATCAACAATCAAACAATTATTAACCTAAATGAAGTTAAAGAGTTTTCATCTGCTCCAAATGCAAGATTAGAAGTGATACTTAGTGATGGCTCATTTCACTTTGTAAATAGACATTATGTAAAAATAATAAAGGAGAGGCTATTATGATTAAACAGTTTAAATCATCTTTTTTCAAATATTTTCACTAACATTTATATGGGTCTTATTATTAATTTCTATATTTTTAGGAGATGTATCATTATCCGTTAAATATACTTGGAACTTAGTTTGTATATGTGCTATTTCTGCAATTATATTTGGAGTAATGTATCCTGCTTTATGGAATTTCTCATCACTTAAAGCTTTTAATAAAATTGCTATATCATCTGTTATAAATACACTTGGAGGAATTATAGCTGTATGGTTATTTTCACAGGATATGTTTATCTTTATAAAACCATGGATATTAGAGATCTTTATACTTACAATAATAGGTCATGTTATTGGTTTTTATTTTTACTCAAAGTGGGATAATACAAAAACATCTAAAGAACTAAATAATTTATTAAAAAATAATTATAACTTTAAAAATTCTACATCCTTTGGCTTATAAACATTTAGTTATAAACACTATTAATTAAAAGGGGAATTCTATATTATGAACGATTTGATTTTACATGTTCCATCGTTTGAAGAACTTAAGTACAGACAACTAATTTTGTCTCAGGAAGATACTATGTCTTACAATAAAGGTTATAATCTTGGAATTGAAAACTATAATAACGAAACAGGTTGCATTGATTTTTCTAGAAAATATTGGAGTGAGTGGTATTCTAAGTGGGTGTCTGAAAGAGTAGATAGATACTATGCATATATAGTAAATAGTAAAACTGGCGAGTTTGTAGGTGATGTATGCTTTTACTATGATTCTCAAAATGATTTACACCTTATAGGTATAGTTATCGAAAGCAAACATAGATCCAAAGGATATTGTTCAAAAGGATTGTTAAAACTTGCAGAAACAGCATTCAATGACTTTAATGTGAAGGTTTTAAGAAATGTAATTCCTTTAGATAGAAAAAGTGCCATAAGCGGGCATAAAAGTGCTGGGTTTAGAGAAATTAGTATTGATGATAATTTAATTACGCTAGATTTAGTAAAATCAGAGCATTTATCTAAGTAATGTATAATAAAAAATTTTATTTGAATAATGCAGAATAAAAATAGTTAAGGTGTATTTAGTTACAAATACACCTTAACTATTTTTTAATATTTATATAACTTTTTAAAATTTAATGAGGTTACAATATAGAACAAAATTTTAAGGTTTATCTATAGTATTCTTTATATTCTTAAATTTATGTATGAATAAGTTTTAATTCTGAGGTAAAGATGCTTTTTATAAATAATTAGACTTAGTTTTTATATAACTCTCTTTGCCCATAAGTAAGTCCCATTCCAATAACTTGTATTTATATTACTTTTCTTTACAACATCTCCTGGTTTAGGTGCATGTATCATTTCTCCATTCCCAACATATACTCCAACATGGCTCACTCCGCCGCTTCCATCAGTACTCGAGAAGATTAAATCACCTGGCTGTAAATTAGATTTACTTACAGTCGTTCCAAAGTTTGATTGTTGACTAGATGTTCTCGGTAAGTTAATACTTCCAGCATTTTTAAATATATAAGTCATAAGACCTGAACAGTCAAATGAGTTAGGTCCTTCAGCTCCCCATACATATGGTTTTCCTAACTGAGCATAAGCTAAATTAACTATTGCTGATTGTTTACTAGAATTACTTACTGGAGGATTTTGTGATTCTTCAGGCTTACTATTTTCTGCTCCAGTATTTATATCTTGTTCAGGTTTATCAGTATTTGCTGATGGATTTTGAATTACATCAGTTTCATTATTTTCATTGTTTTGTTCAATATTACCATTCTCTTGTGGTTTACTAATTTGTTGAGTAGTATTTCCATTTACACTTGAACTTGTAATTTCTTTTACTACTTCCTCTTTTACTTTTATAACCGGCTTTTCGTCTGTTATGTACTTATTATATATATATCCTTCTTTACCATCGTATTTAACCTTTATCCATTCTCCATTGTCTTCTAAAAATTCTACCTTTGTGTCCTCATCTAAAACTTTAAATACTTTAGAATTTAAGTTTTTATCTTGTCTAAAATTTACATTGTCAGCACTTATATATAATGATTTATTATTTACATCTACATAATTTGAATTTATCCATCCTGACTTTTCATTCTTAAGTTCAACTTTATACCAATCATTTTCTTGCCCTAATATTTCAAATTCAGTACCTTTTGGAACTGCATATAATTTATTTGCATCTTTTATTTTAGGGGTATTTCTTATATTAAGCCCTCTTTTAGCATTAACTTTAGCAGTTTTATATATTATCTTTTTATACTCATCTTCACTTTTTGTACTTTCTTTATCATCATTTGCAAAAGCGCTCATACTTGATGATACTATCATAATAGCAGTCATAGGTATTAAAAATTTTCTCTTTAACATAATTACTCTTCCTCCATTTATTTGTAACTTTTTTGTAACTTGTTAAAGAATACTACATAATTATGAATAAATTATGAATAAATTCTCAAAATTTTTTTCTAAATCACAGCATATTTTTAGTAAAAAATAGGTAAATCCTTTATAAAGAATTTACCTATTTCAAAAATTAAATCTATTATTAAAGAGGAGAATCTCTCATGGATTTATAATAGTTTAAAAGTATGAACAAATTATGAATTTAATGTTAAATATTCTTTAAATCTTTTGATTGTTGATTATTGGCAACGTAATTATAAACTCACTTCCTTCATTTTGTTTACTTTTAACCTCAATTTTTCCTTTGTGTAGGTCAACGATTGATTTAACAATAGTAAGTCCAACTCCAATGCCGCCAGTATCTTTACTTCTAGACTCATCGACCCTATAAAATCTTTCAAATATATGATTTAAACTTTCTTTTGGAATCCCTACTCCCTCGTCTTTAAAGTGTATTTTAATATTTTCTTTTTCTTTGTATGCATATATATATATATTTCCACCAGCATTTGTATATCTTATTGCATTTGAAAGTAAATTTACTATGACCTGAGATATTTTATCTTTATCTAAATATGTATTTACATTTTCTAAGTTAAATACTATGTTTAGATTTTTTTCTAAAGCACAACCTTGATTATTATAAACTATATTTTTTATAAGTTTCTCTATATTAATCTCAGTTAAGTTAAGCTTGCTTTTTTCACTATCAAACTTTGCTAAGTTTTTTAATTGATTAACCAAGTTGGTAAGCCTTATTACCTCTTCATTTACACTATTTAACCTCTCTGTATTCGGTTCCCATATTCCATCTATCATTGCTTCCAAGTGAGTTTGTACATTTGTCAGTGGAGTTCTAAGCTCATGAGATATATCTGTAGTTAGTCTTTTCCTTAGATTTTCTTGCTCTTCTAATTTTGACGCTAAATTATTTATAGAGACTATAAGATTATCAATTTCATATATATTACTTTGATAGTCAATCTTATTATAATAACCTCCATCTCCCATTAAGTTTGTCATATTTAACACAACCTCTATTGGCTTAGATATATTATTAGCAATTAGTATGGCTATACATATTGTTATTAATATCATTAAAATACCTATAAAAGTAATTACTTGGTTTATTTCTTTTAAAAAATCAACATCATTATCCATATAATAAAGCAATCCATATGTTCCAATTTTTATTGATCCAATAACTTGATTATTTGAATTCTTTAAATTTAAAGATTGCTCCGTATACTTTCCATGCCAGTTGGCCATTGTGTGATTCATGTTGTTTTCTATACTTCCCATGATTTTGTTACATCTATCTTGACTATATGTTGTGGCTCCCCAAATTAAATTTCCATTTGTATCATATAGATCTACAAATATTCCTTTGTTTATAGCATTTTCTCCTATTTTTTCTATACTGTATAAGTTCCATCTACCATCCATATATTCTGATTCTATTGAATTTATTAAGTTAGAAACCTCATTTTCATTATTTTTAATTATATACTCTTCAAATTTTTTCTCAAAAATACTATTTATAGATACTGCTATAACTATTACTACTACAATTATTAACGATACTAAATATAGAATTAGTTTTTTATTAAGTTTTAGTTTTTTTAATTTATAATCCAAATTTGTAACCTACTCCATATACTGTTTGAATAATTTTAGCCTTTTTTGTATCTAATTCTATTTTTTGTCTAAGGTTCTTTATGTGAGCATCTATAATTCTATCAACTTTTTCATAGTGTTCATCTATCGCTAATTCTAATAATTGTTCTCTACTAAATATCCTATTTGGATTTTTAGCAAATAGTAAAAGTATCTTATATTCAGTATTAGTTAATACAACTTTTTCACCTCTTACTTTAACATCATGAGATGACATATTTATTTCAAGTTCATCCGAGAATTTTAGTACATCCTTCTTTTCTATATCTAGTTTTCTAAAAACCGCTTTTACCCTTAAAACTAACTCTTTAACATTAAAAGGCTTACAAACATAATCATCACAACCTATATTAAATCCTTCTATACGATCTTCATCTTCTGTTTTTGCAGTCAACATTATTATATGAACCATAGAAGTTTCTCTTATTTTTTTACAAATACTCTCTCCGTTTATATCTGGCAACATTCTATCTAAAATTATTAAATCAAAGTTTTTGTTAGTTAAATATTTAAGAGCTTGTTCTCCATTATTTGCTACTATGCAATTGTATCCCTCTTTATCTAAATACGCTTTAACAACTTGTGTTATCTTCTTTTCATCATCTACTATCAATATATTAAACATTTGTAAGTCTCCCTTTTTCTATCTGCTATATAAATTAATTACAATATACCATAAAATTTATAAAAAGTTTATGGATTAATTTTGCTAGTGTATATTTTAATTTTTAATTAATAATGATTATATGAACTCTAATTATTGAAAATTTTTTACAAAGAAAAAGCTAATCTCTCTTGGAAATTAGCTTTTTCTTTGTAAAAATTAATTTATATTCCCATTTTCATAGTTGCTATATGGGCAACAATTTCTATAATTAGAGTTTGAATTTCTATATTGACTATCGTCTGTTTTTTCAAGCTTATTTGATTCTTGATTTAACACTTTAAACTCTGAATCTCCTTGAGTTATGTTACTTTGCTCCGTATATGATACTACCGGATTTACATTATTACTATATTCTTTTTCACTTGCGAATGATGTTGCTCCCATCGTACCTGCTCCTATTACTAATCCTAATGCTAATGCCCCTATTAATGATTTTTTCATATAAGCACTTCCTTTTCATATTTATTTTCACATTAATAATAATAAAAAAATATGAACAAATTGTGAATAAATAGTTATAAGGTAGATATATAAGCATTACTATCATCATTTAAATCAATTTTTTGATTTTATAGTTTACAAATCATTTTTTTAGCATATCATATGATTATAAGTGAATATGTTAATATGAAAAGGAGTTATTATGGAACTTATACAAATTTTAAAAGCTTTAAGCGATGAAAGTAGATTAAGAATACTTAATATTTTAAGAGATGGACCTTTATGCGTTTGTGAAATAGAAGCAATACTTGAAATCTCACAGTCTAATGCATCTAGACATTTAAGTAAGCTTACTAATGCTAATTTAGTTAACTATTATAAAGAAGCAAAGTTTATTTACTATAAATTAGATCATGAGACTTTAACCCAATACAGTTTTATTCAAAATATCTTAGACAATGAATTAGATAAAGATAAAAAGCTAAAATATGATTATGAAATTTTAAAAGCATATAAAAATGCTAATTTAAGTTGTGATACTGTTTCACAGGTTAAAGATGTAATCTCAGAGATAACAAAGTAAAATTTAGGAGGAAATATATATGAAAATAGCAGTAATATCGGATATACATAGCAACATATATGCCCTAGATTCAGTATTAGCTGACATTAAAACTAAGGATGTAGATATGATAGTATGCACAGGTGATTTAGTAGGTTATGGAACAAGACCAAATGAAGTTATTCAAACTTTAAAGAAAAATAAGATACTTACTATAATGGGAAATTACGATGATGCTATAGGAAACTTAAAAATAGTTTGTGGATGTGATTACCCAGATCCTAAAGATGCTGAAAAAGCAGGTCTTTCAATGCACTTTACAGGTCAAACTACAAAAGTTGAAAATAAAGAATACTTAAGAAACTTACCAAAAGAACTAATCTTTAATTTTGATAAAAAAACTATAAGATTTGTTCATGGAAGTACTAGACTTATAAATGAATATTTAAAGGAAAATTCAAAAGAAGCAGATGAGGTTATGAGTGAGTTAGTGGAAAATATATTAGTTTGTGGTCACACTCATATTCCATATGTTAAGTATTATGGTGAAAAATTACTTATTAATGCTGGAAGTGTTGGGAAGCCTAAAACAGGTAATCCTAATGCAAACTATGTAATTATAGATATAAAAAATGAAGATGAGATAGCTAAAACTCCATCAAGTGTTGAAGTAGAAATTATAGAAGTTGAGTATGATTTTGAAAAAATGGCAAATGAGATAGAAGAAAATGAAATACTTCCAAATGACTTTGCAAGACTTATACGAGAAGGCAGTTCTAACTAATACAATTTTAATTTTTAAACTTAAAAAGGTGGTGATTGTAATATGAAAGATATTACTAACGGAGATATAAAAAATATAGTTAGAGATAGCTATAAGAAAATTGTAAAAAATGAATCTAATCTAAGTTGTTGTGGGGAAGATATATCTAAAAGTATAGGTTATTCTAATGAGGATATGGATACAGTTCCAAAAGATTCTAACTTAGGCTTAGGGTGTGGAAACCCTCACTTAATTGCAGATATAAAAGAAGATGAAACTGTCCTTGACTTAGGTAGTGGAGCCGGATTTGACTGCTTTTTAGCATCTAAAAAAGTTGGAAATAATGGACTTGTTATAGGTGTTGATATGACTCCAGAGATGTTAAGTCAAGCAAGAAGCAATGCATTAACTAACAATTATAAAAACGTCGACTTTAGATTAGGTGAAATTGAAAACTTACCTGTAGCAAATGATTTAGTTGATGTTATAATATCAAACTGTGTTATAAACCTATCTCCTAACAAGCAAAGAGTCTATGATGAGGCTTATCGTGTGCTTAAAAATGGAGGTAGGTTATCTATATCAGATATAGTCCTTATGAAAGATTTAACTCAAGAAATGAAACAAGATGAAAAACTATATTGTGGCTGAGTCACAGGAGCCTCTTCAGTTGAAGAGTTAGAAGTTTACTTATCAAATTCAGGATTTAAAAATATAAAAATAGATGTCAAACCTGTTTCTAAAGAGTATGAAGAGAAGTGGGGTCATAACTTAAACGTAGGTGAGTATATTATGTCTGCCTCAGTTACAGCTATTAAATAGAAACAATTAATAAAAAAGTATATCCTTTGGGATATACTTTTTTATTGATATATTAATAGTCTAATTCAACTCTAAGACTAATTCATTGTCAGTATAAAATTTGCATTTTGAATTTAAGCATTCTTTATTTAAACTATTGAAATTGCACTTTAAATCTAAAGTTTTATCTAAATCTACATTTAAATGTTCTTTAGTAAAATCTATTGCTGTTTCTATAGCTGTAAAAGAATCTCTTTTACAACATCTTGGCCCTCCATACTTACTTATGTTTTCAAGTGCCTTTGATGTCATTAAGTTACAAAGTCCCCATTCCTCTTTATTCATAGGTCCTGACTCTTGTATTAAACTAGTATAAATCCCACAACCTACTCCAGCTCCACATGCTCCATAAAATCCACAGAATCCCCCTAATACGTTCTTAGCTCTTTTTTGACACTCATCTAATAAACTTTTCAACTTTTCTTTTTCATTAGTTTTATTTAAAAATGCAGTGCTTAATACTGCTGGGACTAAGTAATGATGCTCTGGTCCATGCATCTTAATTGCTGGATGCTTCATTAAATCTACTGCCATTTCTAATGGATTTATACTATCACTATTTAAACAGTAGTTAGTTATAGCCGTAAGCGCATCACTACTATGACATGAATCACATACATAGTGTCCATTTTTACATACTATAGCTGATTCGTAAGTTTTTTTACAGAAATAACATACTCTTTCCTTACTTTCATTTTCATAAAGCACTTCCTCATTACAAATTAAACAATTAAACTTATTCACTTTTATTCACCCCTTAATGTATAAAGCTATATCCTAGTATTCCCAATTATAATTATACATTTTAGAAATTCATACTAATAGTACTTTTGTAAAAAATTTATTCTAAATCTTTTTAATATAACGTTATTCTAAATGCTGAGATTAAAGGTATTTAGAATAAATTTAATTTGCAAATTTACATATACATATTTTGGATAGTAAAAATTTGAATTTGAACATATTGATAGTAAATAGTAATTACAAGTTTATTGTTTTAACTGAAATTAATTAATAAATTTAAACAATAATAGGACTGTTACTTTAGAAATGTATTAAGATACCGTATGTTAATTCTCAAATCCCATGTTAGATGTTAACTTTGATACTCAACATGTAAATAATAATATTGAAAGGATTAATTTATATATATTTTTCTATAAGTAGAGTTATCTTTTTTTCAATATAACAGACTAATTTATATCCAATAAATAAAACTCCAACTAAAAAAAATGTATTTAATGTTTGTAAAATTAATTCGTTTGTAAAATTAATCATTAAGCTCACCACCTAATAGATTATATATTGTATAATCTAAAATTTTTATAAAAAGAACACTTTTTTTGTGTCTTTTTAATTAACATGAATATATATATTATAATATAGTTATGTTTTCTGCTTGAAGACCTCTAGCACCTTTAACTATATTAAAGCTTACTTTTTGACCTTCTTCTAATGATTTAAACCCATCAGTTTGTATAGCTGAGAAATGAGCGAATACATCTTCTCCTCCATCTACTGTTATGAAACCAAATCCTTTTTCATTGTTAAACCATTTTACTATTCCATTTTCCATTGAAATGTACTCCTATTAACCATATCAAGACCTAATCTTGATTTACTTTTGTATCTCTACAAATATTATTATAACATATATAATTAATAATAGATAGTATTTTCTGTCAATTATAATTAAGTTCATTTATTATCAACTCTGTTTTATAGTAAAGAGCTCTAATTCTTCAATAAATCATTGTAATAACCATTAGGCTTTGATCCTTTATCAAAAAATAATAATATCCATATTAATAAAGACCTATTTTAACTTCTTTTTATTTTTATTCTCATCAATATTTATATTAAGAAACAAAAAAAAGAAAACACTAATTACAGCTATAATTTGGATTGTATGAATTAAATATTTTTTTAATTTTTTCATATATAATTCCCCTTAATATATAACAATTTAGTTATTATATAATTTTTCTTAAGTTTAATAAAGTACCTAATCTTACAGTATTTCTATAACCCATGTATACAGCTTACTCTTATACTTTATACAATTTTTATATACTACTTACACTTTAAACAAATTCAAATTGTTAGATTTAAAGATCTTTTTTGCTTATACATCTAGTAACTTATTTATAAAATATTATTTTGTTATATGTTATGATTTACTTATATATTCATTGAAAATCGTTGAAAATTAGCCATGTAAAATAATTTTGACATTATAAAATACACTGTGTAAAGGTATTTTGATAGACGAATTTAATTAAATATGACAAAATTTTGATATAAGGAGAAACATTATGGAAATTGGAAATAAATTAAAAAAATCACGACTAGAATCTAAGTTAACTCAAGAAAATGTAGCAGAAGAAATACAAGTTTCTAGACAGACTATATCAAATTGGGAAAATGAAAAATCTTACCCCGATATCATAAGTGTAATTAAACTAAGTGATTTATATAATGTTAGTCTAGATGAATTACTAAAAGGAGATTCTGAAATGATAAAACATTTGGATGAAAGCACAAATATTGTTAGTAGCAATAAAAAACTTTTAATAGCCTTTGGTATAAATATAATATTTTTTATTTTATTTATTTTTTCAATGGCGTAATTTCAAGTAACAATTATCTTATAATAGGTGCAGCATCAATTGGAATTTTAAGTATAACATCATTATTTTACCAAATAATCAAGAAATTTTAAGGAGAGTTTGTATGAGATGGTATTTAATTGTATTGATTTTTATTTCACTCTTAGGAGCATCAACTCTTGCTTATCAGGTTTTTAAAATGACAGAACTTGATGCAAAAAGTAGAGGATTTAAGCATCCAAAAGCTTGGGGATTTTTTGCACTTGGTGGAAACAACAGTAGTGGTTTATTATTATATTTGATAGGAAGAAAGAAATATCTGTCTAATATGAGTGATACAGATAAACAAATAATTGAATCTAGAAAAAAGAAAGCTGGAGTTTCATTGATATTTTTTGCACTATCAACAATAGTTCTATTTGCAGTTGTTGTTTTAGAATTTTAGAGTTAGTATTTATGATTATTAAAGTGGGGGTGTTATAGTGTTAGGTTACAAAAGTATACATGTTTTAATTTTAGAAATTTCAAAGCATGAGAATTTATTTAGAACAAAAATAGGAAAATGAAAAAAATTAATACACCCCTAAAAGTATTTAACTCAATCTCTAAATTAATATATTTAATTCAAAAAGTTAATGCCTCTATAATACAATTTAATAAATTATATTATAGAGGCATTAACTTTTTCATAAATTTTTAAAAACCGATTTTTATCTAAATTTACTAGCTGAAATTAAAAGGAACATAGGTCTCTTAAGTTCATTAATCAGATAAGTATTTTCATCAACCATATCATTTAAAGCTAACAACTCTGAAATCTCATTTATGATAAATCCATTTTTTATAAGCGTATTTATATAAGTTTCTACTGTTCTATGATATTTAACAACATCTTCACCTAAAAAATTAGTATGTCTAATACTTTCATCTAAATAGTTATCAATTGGCCAATGGCTTATCTCATTATCATCAGTGTACTCAAAGTCTTGTTTCTCATTACTTGTAAATATAGGGTGTTCCACTGAAAATATAAAATCTCCATTTTTCTCTAAAATATTATAGGCCTTCTCACATATGCTCTCAAAGTCTTTTACATAATTAAGTGCTAATGAACTAATTACCAAATCAAATGATTTATCTTTAACGTCTAAATCTTCCATAGCAATACATTTATATTCAATATTACTCTGATGAGTAGTTTCTTTCGCCCTATTTATCATATTTTTTGAAATATCAATTCCTAATACATATTTTGCTCCCTTTTCACTAGCATATCTACAATGCCAACCAAACCCACAACCAATATCAAGAACACTTTTATCTTTGAATTTTAGTAACATTTCTCTTAATATTGGCCATTCACCTGCAGATTCTAATCCATCTTTAGACCTTGGCATTTCACTATATTTATCGAAAAATTTTAAATCATCATATTTATTTTCTTTCATAAAATCACCTCTTTAAGTTGCTTATTTTTTATATAATAATAAAAGTTTATCATATTTATTATCCTCCTAGAATTTTAAAAACAATTAAGAATTATTTATGATCAATTAAAAGTAGAGCACTTAAATCTAAGTGCTCTACTTTTAATAATTGTATTCTCTAATTATTCGTCTTATACTGCTTTCTGATAAGAAGTATATCTTAGCAAGTTCTTTAATAGAACACCCTTCTTTATACTTAGCAGCTATTTCTAAATTTCTATTTCTTAAATCCAATTTAGTTCCACTTAACTCCCCCCAAGACTTTTTATTTTTAGATTTTCTTGGAATATATAAGTACTCTCCATCTACGTAGTTTTGAATTAACTCTAATATCTCTTCTGGAAGTACATTTTGTGCTTTTTTATATTTCATAATCCATGCTCCTATTGCTTTACTTATAGCAAATGAACAAAGACTGCACACATTTTATATTTTTTAGTAAAGCCCCTAACAATTCGTGTATGAATTACAGTCTTTGCTCGGAGTTTGATGCGGAAACTCGTACTAATACATATTTCATAATTTAACACATCCTTAATTCTTTATATTTATTATAAAACTAAGATTAAATCTCTTAGTATTTGAACACTTTATTCCCATTTTTCATAACGTACCATCTGCTCTAAGGATCTACGAGGGCGTTGTTTTGGATTTTCATCAGCATAACCAACTGTTAAAACACATACTACAAATTTATCATTAGGTATATTAAGAATCGGTCTAACATCGTCTTGTTTAAACCATGCTGTCCAGCAAGTTCCAAGTCCTAAATGCTCTGCTTGTAAAACCATATGTTCAATAGCAATAGATGTATCTCTAATAATTTGCTTTAGTTCAAATTGAGGTGATAGTTCATCTAAATAAATTCCAGTTGTATCTTCTATTCTACTTTCAATATCTGCAACACACACAATCATAAGAGGAGCATTAATCATCCAACCTTGTTTATGGTTAACTTTTGCAATCTTTTGCTTTGTATCTTCGGATTTAACTATAATAAAATTCCATGGTTGAGTGTTAGATCCTGAAGGCGCAAGCATAGCACTTTCTAATATTTTTTATTTTGCTTTCTTCAATTTCTATATTTTTTATATTTACGTATGCTTCTACGATTTTTTATTTCTTTCATGTCTCCATTCACCCTCTCTTTTTTAAATTTTTATTAGCTAATAAAAACAAATTTTAAATATAGTGCACTTACTTTTATGTTATATTAAGATTATTAAAAAGTGAAGAACTAACATTTTAGTTATATACTAACCTAAAGGAGAGTGATTAATATAGAAAATAAAAAAGATGTACAAAAAAACAGTACAATTAAAGGGACACCTTTTGAATATACTTTAAAAATTATTGGTGGAAAATATAAGATGGAAATTATGTACTGTTTGTCAAAATACAAAGTAGTAAGATACAGTGAACTAAAAAGAAAAATAAATAATATTTCGCATAAAACATTAAGTAAAACCCTTAAAGAGCTAGAGTCTGATTCAGTAATTAATAGAAAAGAATATCCTCAAATTCCACCTAAAGTAGAATATTCTCTTTCAGCAAGAGGTCTCTCCCTCATCCCAATACTTGATAATATGTGCGATTGGGGTAAAGATAATAAACTTTAAATTTGAATAAGTTTATTATCTATAATTTTATATAAATAATTTAAAATTATTATTGACTTTTTGTATTTATTAGACTATTATCTTTATAAATTATTTTTTAGGAGGATTATTATGAATACACTTATTAGATTGAATTTAATACATCACCATTTCTAGAGACTTGGTCTGTTTAAGCAGATACAAGTCTGTTCGCGTAGGCTTGTATCTCTAGGAATGATAAATTAAGTGTATTTATAATTTATTAAGCCATGTGGGATATATGCCTACATGGCTTTTTAATATTAAAAATAATTTATTCAAATAGGAGCGATATTATATGAAAAACAACTATATAAAACCAAGTATTTTACCAGGATTCATGGAGTTACTACCTTATGATCAAGCAATTTTTAACGATATAGTAAACAAAATAACAAATATATATGAAAATAATGGGTGTTTAGCAATTGATACACCTATAATAGAAAAATCAAGTGTATTACTTGCTAAAAGCGGTGGTGAAACAGAAAAACAAGTATATAGATTTGAAAAAGGGAAAAATGATTTATCTTTACGATTTGATTTAACAGTGCCTTTTGCAAGATATGTAGTACAACACTATAACGATCTAGTATTTCCTTTCAAAAAATATCAGCTAGGTAAAGTATATAGAGGCGAAAGAAATCAAAGGGGTAGATACAGAGAATTTTATCAGTTAGATGTAGATGTCATTGGAAAAGATAAGCTAAGTGTCTACAATGATGCATGGGTAATTAGTTTAGCATCTAAAGCCTTTAGGTCTATTGGTTTAGACGATTATAAGTTTAAAATTAGTAATAGAAAAATATTAAAAGGAGTGTTATCTCAATTACAAATAGTCGATGTCCAAGAAGTTATAACACTGATAGATAAATACGATAAGATAGGTAAAGATAATTTTAATGATAGTTTACGTGACATTGTTGGAGATGAAAAAAGTAGTTACTTAACTAACTTACTAAACTTTAAAGGATCAAATGAAATTCTATTAGATAAGTTGATTAATTTAAACATTCAAAATGAGTTTTTCTCTGAAGGATTAGATGAATTAAAAAAAGTTGTATCTACATTGAAAATTTTAGGTGTGAAAGATAATGAATTTGAAGTTGATTTAAAGATAATTAGAGGATTGGATTATTATACAGGAAGTGTGTTTGAAACTTTCCTTATAGGTAATGAACAATTTGGATCTATTTGCTCCGGGGGTAGATATGATAATTTAGCCGAGAATTATACAAATAATATACTACCTGGAGTTGGGATATCTATTGGATTAACAAGATTATTCTTTGTTTTAAAAGAAATTGGATTCATAGATAGATATAATATAAAGTCTAGTTCTGATTATTTAATAATACCAATAGGTGATACACTTGAATATAGCGGAAAAGTTATGTCAGACTTAAATGAAAAAGGATACAACGTAAGTATTTATTTTGAAGACGATAGTTTAAAGAAAAAATTAAGTTACGCAAATAAACTAAATATAAATAATGTAATATTTATTGGGGAAAGTGAAGTTGATAATAATGAAATAAAAATTAAAAATATGATATCTGGAGAAGAAAAATTTATAAATTATAAAGATCTTTAAATCCTGATTATCTATTTTAAAAATTAAGTTTAAAAGATGTTGAATTGTGATATAATATAAATATAAAAAAGGAATTGAAGTCTATTCGCAGTAGAGTGATATTCCAAATTAATTTATTTGAAATGCTTGAATTTGATTTTTATATCAAGTTCTATACCACTCTTAGTTGGGCGACTAGAGTGGTTTTTTAATTTGTCATATATGTAATTAGTCAAAAGACCAATACATATAGTGCTTATAGCACTAACAATTATCTTTAGTTCCATACTTCTCACCTCCTTCCTTTTAGAAGTAGGCTAGAAAGTTTAATGGAACACCACTCTATAGATTTCAATTCCTGATTTTTATTATACCATAAAATGTTAAAGTATTTTTTCTATAATTTTCTTATTTTTATATAATATATAAATATTGGCATAAATATTATGGTTAAAAAATTGGTAAAAACCAAGTCCCTAACGGTTTAAAATTTGCTGACATAATGGTCATGTATAAAAATGAAATATTAATTGCTATCTTAGTAAAATTCATCAAATCTCTCGTTAAGTCATAAACCTTAACATAATTTTCCTCAGTTAGTTTTATAGGTACATTTAGAGCTTGTGGACAAAGTAATACTCCGCTCATAGATATATTTACTATAATTGTAACTATAGGTAGTACTATTAAACTACTTTTGCTTCCTAATGAGTCACTTTGACCTGCTGAGTTATAGTGAATCGGCACATTTTCTCCTATATTATTCCAGTTAATGATTAAATATGCTATCATAAAAATTAATAATGATAGGTTTATAATTTCGATTATTTTTTGCTTAGTATCAAATTTAAATTTATAGTTATTTATAAGTATCCCCCCTTAAGATTCTCCTAAACTACTTAAAAAACATTTAGTTATATATTTAAAATTATAAATCTCACTCCAAAATAAATCTATATTAATCCAATTTTAATTTATCTATCTACTGTTCTTGTATAATTGTCCTTAAGCTGATTAACAATGTTATTTTTAATTTACGTAAGCAGTTTAATTTATTGTTAATTCGAATGGAGTGATTTAAAAATGAGTAAATATAGAAAACTGATTGATTGGGTTATAGGATTAATTGTAACTATCTTTTTTTATACGGACCATCCTATTTTTTTGTTATTAATCCTTATGTTAATCCATATAAAATTCCAATGATAGTTCTAGGGGCATTTTTATCTTATTGTGCTTTATCTATTATTTATTGGGCTACAAATAAAAATATTAAATTAGCCATCCATTACATTTTAATGTTTATAGTAGATATAGTATCGATAATTTCTATAATAATTATTACTGCATATATGGGGTAATTTCAATTTTGTTGAACATATATCAATTTATAAATCTGATACAATTAATTTAAACTTAAATTTATTAAGGAAGAGAACTCTATATATTAATATAAATTTATAAAAGTTCCAATTAATAGAGGTTTCAAGGTAAAAACTGGCCTACCAGATTCAGGTGTGTCATGTCCATATTGTTATCAAATTGTTTTTGAAAAAGAAATAGATTTATTCTAAAAATATAAAAATTTTTTCTATTTAGTAATGGGAGATGTTCTTATGGGTGAAAATGGTAATAATAAAAATAGTAATAATTATTTATTACTTTGCATGTGTGTAGGTATTACATTTGGTATGATATATGACAAATTAGCTTTATGCTTATGTGTAGGCATTGCTATTGGAGCTGCACTAGATAGTAGCAAGAAATAAGCTCTTAAAATCTAAATTGATGGATTTTAAGGGCTTTCCCTTTATTCTAGGTTTATTTATCAACCAATAGGGTAAACAATATAAATATATTTAAACTAGTTTATACGATAAAAAGGGAGTGTAAAAAATGTGTACAGCACTAACATTAAAAACAAAAGACGGGCAACATTTATTTGGAAGAAATATGGATATAGAGTACAACTTTAATCAAGCTGTTCATCTTGTTCCTAGAAATTTTGAATATAAAAACGTAGCAACTAATGAAACTAACTCTACAAAATATGCAGTTATGGGTATGGCAACTATAATAGGTAATCATCCATTATTTGCTGAAGCAATGAATGAAAAAGGATTAGCTTGCGCAGGTTTAAATTTTCCTGGATTTGCATATCATTCAGATAATTTAATAGATAGAAAAAATAATTTACCTCCATATGATTTAATACTATGGATATTATCAAATTTCGAGACTATAGAAGATTTAAAACCTGAACTAGAAAATATAAACCTAGTAAATATACAGTTAAATTCATCTACACCATTACCAACACTTCATTGGATTGTTTCTGATAAAAACGGCAATTGCTTGGTTATTGAAAATACAAAAGAAAAGTTAAGCATTTATGATAATGAAGTAGGGGTGTTAACAAATGCACCAACTTTTAATTGGCATACAACAAACCTAATTCAGTATATGGGTTTAAATGCTGATCAACCTCAGAATACTAAATGGAGTAGACTAAATTTATCTCCTCAATCTCAAGGTCTAGGTATGTTTGGAATCCCTGGTGATTTTTCATCTGCATCTAGATTTATAAGAGCTGCTTTCTATAAATCTAGCTTAGAGTCTTCAGATATAGAATTTTGTGGGGTAAGTGAGTTTTTCCATATATTAAATAATGTCGCTATGCTAAATGGCGCTGTAAAAACTCCAGAAGGTAAATATGATCTGACTCAATATACTACTTGTATGAATCAAGATAAATGCATCTATTATTACAATACATACAATAATAATCAGATAAATGCTATAGATATGAATAAGGAAGATTTAAATTCTACAGAAATAAAGATTTTCCCTTATAGAGATACTTTAGTTATAAATAACGAGAACTAAATAAAAACATATAAATTTTTATCCAAATATTATTAACTGTTTTACTATGGTTAAACTTTTTTAAAATTAAAGTCATGAAAACCTAAATAACTAGGATATTCATGACTTTTTTATAATACATTTTATATAGTTTTAAATCTGAGTTGTATTTTCTAAAAATGCGCTAACTTCTTTTGGACTTTTTAAAACTATAACTTTATCTTTAAATTCTTCTTCTATTTGCTTATATCTATTAACTATTTCTTTTGTTCTTCCTTTATGAATAATCCACCATCCAAATTCTAAATCGAATTTTTCTTCGCATCCTTCTGCCATGTCTTCACGTGTTTTGTTTTTGTTATTTAGATATCTTTTATACGCTCTAAAAAAGCATATCCTACGAGGAAAGTTTAGAAAAATTATTTTATCCGCTTGTTCTAATCTTTCTCTTTGATAAAAACCTCTATAGTTACCATCTATAACCCAAGATTCATTCTTCATGAATTCTTTAGTTAAGGTGCGACCCTCATCCTTATCTCTCTCAACCCAACCTGGTGTGAATTGAATTGTATCAAGGTGTAAAATAGGAGTATTATAATAACTTGATAGTTGCTTAGCCATTGTAGATTTTCCACTTCCACTATATCCTACTATTGCAATTTTCATCGTAGTCCCCCTTTTTTAATTGATATCCATTGTATATTTTTATTACAGTATCAGTTTCTAAATTCCTTTATATTCAAAATAAAAGTTGATTATATCACTATAAATCTAAGATTTAATTTAGAAAATAATCAAAATAATATGATAAACTATATTTGAGTCCATTAAATTTTATAAGGTGGTGATTTACTATGGGCATTAATATTAAAAGATTTCTTTTTTCAATTTTATTAATTTGCGCTACTTTAGTAAGTTTTGTCTTCCATTCACAAAAAGGGTTTAATATTTCAATTTCTATAATATTTATTCCTTTTTCTTTATTATATTTACTTAAATTAAGTTTTCCTGAATTTAAAGTGTTTAGCGAAATATCTTATCAATATAATGAATTATCTTCTGTTGAAAAGCTTAGTTGTTTAGTAAATTTATTACTGATTTGTATTTGGCTAGTTGCCCAGATTTATTGTTTAATTTAATATACTAATTCTTTTAATTTGGTTTCACATGTTACTATAATAACCTCTAATCAAGAAATAGTTATAAACCTGTTCTAATAGTTTTATATAAATTTTATGATTTTAATCCAGAATATTCATATATTAATCCAAATTTATACGTTATAAAGTTTAAAATGATAATATGTATAATATACTTTCATATTAAAAGGGGTTAAGTTATATGTTATCAAACGAACTTAATTTAATATTAAGTATCCTAGGAATAGCTTGTATTTTATTTGCATGTATAACAGATGGCAAACCATCGATAAGTATTTTAACAATAATTTTAATTATACCAGGAATACGTATTTTTATAAATTCCTTAAAATCAATAATACAAGATGCTAAACAACATAAGCAGTAAAGTTAAAACCTTTAAAATCAAAATTAATAGATTCTAAAGGTTTTTTCTATATAATCAAATTAATTTATGGCCACCTGAAAATAGCTTAATTGCTTCTCATTTTCCTACTTTTGCAAATTAAATAAATAATTAATAGTACTACAGTTGAAATATTAGTTACAATAAAAGCTTTTACCCCTTATAGCTATATTTATAAAATTGAAGATATTTTTATTATATACTTTTGAAATATACTCAGTTTAATAATCAGTTTTCGTATATTTCAAATAGCTTTGCTGTATAAAGTAATTTTAAAATCTAATTATTTAATGTTTTTTAAGGTTGTTTTTATATTCAATTAAGATTCTATGTTTATAATAATATTTGTAAAGCATAGAGAGAGGTGAGTATATGACAATTATTCTTTTAATAATACTAAGTATAATCTTTTTGATACTTGCTATATGTTGGAAATTATTTAGAACTGCATTTAGAGTTGGTTTGTTCATATTAATTTCTATATTTTTAATTGCAGTAACTTCAAAAAGTTTAATTATAGATCATACTTTAAATCAAGATACATTTTTAAATAATGCTCGCAGCATATTAAAACCAATATTTTATTTTGTAGATTAAAAAAGGAGGCGTTAATTTTGAGTAAATGTAAATTATATAGATCAGAAAATAACCGTATGATAGGTGGTGTTTGTGGGGGTATAGGAGAATTAACAGGCATTAGCCCTACACTAATTAGAGTTTTATTCGTACTAGGTGGTGTCAGTATAATAATATATATAATTCTATGTTTAGTACTTCCATCTGGAGAAAACTTTTAATTGCATAACTTATTTTCATAAAATCAAGTTATAGATATTTTAAGATTATAAATAGTAATAACCATATATATTTCAATGAAAAGGTAATAGAATCGATTCTATTGCCTTTTTTATTTATTGCAAACAGTAATCCTAGACTAGAATCGTACTTGTAAAATTTAAAATTGAGATATCTTTATTTAATTTCATAGTTAGTTATATTTTTCAGTTTTAAGTAATAATCTCAAAGTTAACGTGATATATATGTAATATAAAGATATAAATATATCACATTATCAAGGGGGATTAATTTATGAAATATATAAATAAATATTCATTTCTATTTTGTTTGTTTGGCTTACAAGGATTTAATGGATTAAATGGTGACCCATTAGACTTTCTATACTTTGGATTCTTTTCATTTTTAGGTAATATCTGGTGGTATAAATTAGGGGATTGTGAAGATGAGCGCTTTATTTGTAATAAGCATAAGGCAGGTTATATAGCACTTAGAGTCTGCCTTCCATTAGCAATAGTTGCAAGTGTATTAATTAGACTATATACAGTAGATATATTAAAACTTTATAGACTTCAACTATTAATATTATCCATTTCATTTGCACTAGCAGCAAATTTATGGGCATTTTTAACTTACAAATTTGATGTTGGGGTTTAAATCTATGACAAAGTTTATTAGTAATTTAAAAAAGTATCGTCAATTTAATGAATTAACTCAAGAAGAACTAGCTAATAAAGTTAGTGTTCGAAGAGAGACTATAGCTCGGTTAGAAAATGCTAAATACAACCCTTCTCTTGAACTGGCAATGAGGATATCAAAAGAATTAAATACTCCAATTGAAAAGTTGTTTATATTTGAATTTTAATAATTAATACAATAAATTAAAAGCCATTATAATCCTAATAAAGGACTATAATGGCTTTTTTACTAGACATTTTTGAGTGTGTTTTTTATAATGATTTAAACTACATTTTCATTATCAAAGAGGCTAGTATCACTCTCTCTACTATAATTATACCATAAATAACTAAATTTTTTAAGACTATGAATATACCCTCATTCCTATATAATTTATAGAGCAAATTAAACAAGCTAATTTATATAATCAAGGAGGGTATATTATGAGTCTAAATAATTATGAATTGAATCTTGAAAACGAATGGTTACAAAGAGTTCTTACTGAGGCTAAGAAACAGCTTGATGAAAAACGTAGTGCTAAAGATAGATTTAAAAAAGATGCTATAGAAACACAAAGAGAACTCTGGAGTGATTTAGGATCTGTTTCTATAGAAAATGGATTAGATCAACTTTCAGATTTTATGTCATTCATGGATATTATGAAAAATCAAAAAAGAAGTCATGAATTTACCCAAAAACTTGAAGAAAAGTATGAAAGAATGCTTGAATCTCCTTATTTCGGTCGAATCGATTTTGTTGAAGATAACGAATCAGATACTCAAAAGTGTTATATTGGATTATCAAATCTTGTTGATGAGGATTATGATTTTCTTGTGTATGACTGGAGAGCACCTATTTCAAATATGTTTTATGACTATGAAACTGGACAAGCCAGTTATGAATGTCCAGAAGGTACAATATCTGGAGAAATCACTGGTAAAAGACAGTATAAAATCAATAATGGTAAAATTGACTATATGTTCGATAGTAACCTAAGTATTGATGATGAAATGTTACAAGAACTTCTAAGCAAAAATGCTGATGATAAGATGAAAGGTATAGTTACAACTATTCAGAGAGAGCAGAATCAAGTAATTCGTAACGAAAATTATAAAAACCTAATTGTTCAAGGATCTGCTGGAAGTGGAAAAACTTCTGTTGCACTTCATAGAATTGCATATCTATTATATAAACATAGAGATAAAGTAACACCTCAAAATATAATAATATTTTCTCCAAATAATGTCTTCAATGATTATATTTCAAATGTATTACCTCAACTTGGTGAAGATAATATGTATCAAACAACCTTTAAAGATTATATGCATAAAGAATTAGTGCATGAATTTAAGAAAGAATCACCTTCAGAAATGATGGAGTATATACTTAGTTCTAATGAAAAATTAACATATCAAGATAGAATCAAAAATATAAAATTTAAAACATCTGTAGAATTTGTTGAAATTCTAAAACAGTATATAAGTTACGTAGAAACAGTAGGTAGAAGTTTTAAAGATATTGTTGTAAGGGGTAAGTTAATAATTTCCTCTGAAGATATAAAAACCTATTTTTTACTGATTATTCAAATCTTCCAATTAAAAGAAGATTAGAAAAAATTAAATCAAGAATTATATTCCTTATTGAACCATATGAACAATCTTGGATTGATGAAATATATGAAGAACTTTTTAAATCTGGAGACTTTATACAAAAAGAAGAAATGATAGAAAAAAGTACGCTAATTGTAAAAGAAAATTTAAGAGATGTATATGATTCTATTTATAAAATGACAGAATTTAATTTAATTAAAATTTACAAAGATCTATTTAAAAATTTAAATACATTTTTAAATGAAATAAATGTTGAATATGATGATAGTTTTATAAATCATATAAAAACTTACACAATAGATAATTTAAATGCAAGGATACTTAATTACGAAGATCAAGTTGCACTTTTATACTTAAAAGGAGCACTTGGAGATATTCCAACTACTTCTCAAATTAAGTACGTAATTATAGATGAGGCACAAGATTATACTCCATTGCAGTATGAAATTTTTTATCAACTTTTTAAATCTGCTAATATGACTATATTAGGGGATTTAAATCAATCAATTAACCCATTTATGAATGTTGGAAACTATAACAACATTTATAATATATCCCAAAATGACACTTGCATAATAAACCTAACAAAGAGCTATCGTTCAACTATGGAAATCACTAATTTTTCAAGAAATCTTCTTAGTGAAAATATAGATGATGAGTGCGTTGAAAGACACGGTGATGAACCTACTATAGTTTCTTTCTCAGATAAACTTTCTATGAACGAAAAACTGGTTGAAGATATAAAGTCTTATTCAAAAAAGAAGTTTAAATCTATAGGAATTATTACTAAAACAGCTCGTGAAACTAAAGTTTTATATAACTTTTTAAAAGAAAATAATATCGATGTAAGTTCTATAGAAAAAGATGATTATTATTATACAAACGGAGTAACCGTAATACCTTCATATCTAGCTAAGGGACTTGAGTTTGATGTTGTTTTTATATATGATGCTAGTAATAAAAATTATAATAGTGAGGATGAAAGATTACTTCTTTACACTTGTTGTACAAGAGCTCTTCATGTATTAAATGTATATCATTTAGGAGAAATTACTGATTTATTAAAATAATAATATACGTAAAATTCTACTATAATCTAAAGTAAGTTTAAAGGCATAATAGTCTAATCAAATAGACTACTATGCCTTTTTTTAATAAGTCACATCTCATTAACGCTCTAATAGCTTATTTTATTTGTTTATTAATGTTGAGATACTAGTTTTAGGCCTATTATTCCTGCTACTATAAACCCAATACAAACTAATCGAACAAAATCAATAGGCTCTTTAAATAAAAACACACCTAAAATAACAGTACCAATAGTCCCTATTCCTGTCCAAATAGCATAAGCTGTTCCTAATGGTAGCTCTTTTAACGCTAATGATAAGAAGTAAAAACTCGCTATCATCCCTATTACAGTTAAAACACTTGGAACTAACTTTGTAAACCCTTCTGAATATTTAAGTCCTACAGCCCACCATACTTCAAATATACCTGCAATTACTAACACTAACCATTTCATAATTACCACTCTCCTTAAAGTTTTAAATAAAAGTTTATTAGTAAAACGTAAAAAAGCCCGGGAGATATAAAAAAAATATCTCCCAGGCTTTTGTCCTTCCGTGAACACAGAAAACTGTGCGTTTTATCTCGGACCAGACCAGTTATAAATTTTAACTGCGGAACCCTATAAAACTAAATTTATTAAACTTTTATTATAGTTTATTACTATATCAAAAAATATCTACTTAATCAATACAAATTAATCTATCTATTTTTTACTTAATGATACAATTAACACTATTTTTTTAAAGGTAAATACCTAGTTTATGTAGAACAAGTTACTATTATGATATCGTGAAATTCAGAGTTTCTATGGAGTTGATTAAAGATTTTATCCAATCTATAAAATCTTTGCAAATAAAATAAACAATATAAAGGAGATAGAATCTATGAGAGAAAAAAGTATGGATATATTGGCTAAGAATTTAAAATCTGAGCACTTAATAAAACATTCGTATGCAGTTGAGGCTGTTATGAGATCATTGGCTAAAAAATTAGATCCTAAAAATGAGGAAGATTGGGCAATAGCAGGACTATTACATGATATTGATTCAGATTTACTAGACTGCAAAAACAATCCAGAAGATATGAAAAAACATGGAATTCTTGCTATAGATATATTAAAACAAGAGAATATAGGTAATCAAGATATCCATCATGCTATTATGGCTCACAATAACGATAATGGTACAGAAAGAATTTCATTAATGGATAAAGCAATTTACGCAGCAGACCCAATAACAGGATTTATAACAGCTATAACATTAGTTTATCCAGATAAAAAAATATCTAGTGTAAAAGTAAAGTCTATAACTAAAAGAATGAAAGAGCTAAGATTTGCCGCTGGGGCTAATAGAGAAGCAATGAAAAGTATAGAGGAACTTGGAATTCCATTTCCAGAGTTTGCAGAGTTATCGCTTAATGCTATGAGAGACATAAGCGATGAGCTCGGACTTTAAAAATCATATATTCTATAAAAAGTCAGTATATATATCTATATTGGCTTTTTTATTGTTTAAATCTTAGTTTTCACTCCTAAATACGCCCATTTTAGTCCAATTCATGCCTCTACGCTAAGAATACATGTTAATATATTTTTAAATTTTTAAAAGTAAAGGAAGTCATAATGAATTATAAACTAATTAAATTAAATAAAGTTTTACTCAGCATAATATCAATTTTAACTATTTTATTAATATTAACTTTATCTTTTGCTAATGCACTTGATGCTTGGATTATTAACAAGTTTATTGCTCTTTACATAGTAAGTTTTTTGTTGTGTACATTTTATGTAATTATAGTAGCTATTTTACAACTAAAGAACTTAAATAAAACAGAGTCAAGAAAAAGAATTATTGGCTTTTCTAAATTTTTCTTATTTAATTTTTTAATCTTATTTGTATTATCAATAATTTTTAATAAATTTGATATACCTAAAATCTTAGTTATATGTTTTAGTGGATCATTTGGTTTTAACTTTTTAGATTTAGCATTTTCTAAAGATTGTAGTAAATTCAATAGATACTAAATATATATTCACTGCAATTTTTATAAATATAATAGTTAAACAATTTAAATATCTAATTTAAAACAAAAGAGCACTTACATATGTAAGTGCTCTTAAATCATAATAAAAATGTTATTAAGTGAGTACAGTATTTTTTCAAATGCCTGTATTCTGGCTTTAATGTTTCTTTTATGTGGACAAGTTTAGTATAATCCCTAAACCTTAAAATAAGCTTAAAGTTTTTAGTATTTTAATAAATATATATTTATTAAAATACTTTACAGAAAATCGAAAAAAATCGAATCAAGTTCTTTTTGTGGTAAAATACCAGTGTTAATCTATTATTTAAGTATTGGAGGATATTATGAGATTAAGTAAAAAATTATTATCATTATGCTTAGTAAGTAGTTTATTTTTAGTTGGGTGCAGTTCAAATACTCCTAAAAAAGAAGATTCTTCTGAAAAGGTAACTTTAAGTATTTCTGCAGCTGCTAGTTTAAAAGAAGCGATGGAAAAGATAGAAAAAGACTATGAAAAAAGTAATCCAAATGTTGATTTAGTTGTGAACTTTGGAGGATCTGGATCGTTACAAAAGCAAATAGAACAAGGTGCCCCTTGCGATGTATTTATATCAGCAGGTGAAAAACAAATTAAAGAACTAGACGAAAAAATTACTAGAAGAAAATACATATAAAAACTTAGTGAAAAATGACTTGGTTTTAATAGCTCCAAAAACAGTGATATATCATCTATAAATGATTTAACAACTGATAAAGTTCAAAAACTAGGCGTTGGAGAGCCCGAAAGTGTTCCTGCTGGAAAATATGCATCAGAAGTATTAGCTAACTTAAATTTAGAAGATAAGTTAAAAGATAAATTAGTCTTTGCAAAAGATGTTAAGCAAGTTTTAGCCTGGACTCAATCTGAAAATACACAAGCAGGTTTTGTCTACTACAGTGATACTCTAGGTGTAGATAATATAAAAATTGTAGAAACAACAAAAGAAGATACTCATTCCCCTATAGTTTATCCTGTAGCAGTTGTAAAAGCCAGTAAAGTTCCTGACGAGGCTAAAAAGTTTGAAGACTATCTTTTTAGTCAAAAAGGACAAGATATTTTAGTCAATTGCGGATATAAAACTATTAAGAACTAATTAGATATTTATATTAAACTATTATTTATATATAGAATTAAATATAACAAAAGACAACTGCATGATAGTGTAGTTGTCTTTTGTTATATTATCTAAAAAATTAAAGTATAACAGCAAAAATTACTTTTGCATTTGAATTTGATGTATTTTCCCAACGATGATTTACTCCTGCTGGAGTCTTAACACTATCACCTTGATATAATATAAACTTTTCATCATCTAAATATAAATCTACTTCACCCTCTAGCAAGTATGCAATTTCATACCCTTTGTGTTGAATATTTTCACTGCTAGATACTGATCCTGGCGATAAGCTCATAATTGCAAACTCTAAATCACTAGTAAGGTCAGGAGCTAATACATCATAAACAACATCATCACTTCCGGGAAGTATTACTTTTTTTCTATTTTCTTTTCTAACTATCATATCTTTTTTAGAAACTTCTGATGTGAAAAATGTAAATAATGGAACGTTAAGTGCAGATGCAATAGATTTTAAAGAATTCACAGATGGGTTTGCGATTCCTCTTTCTATCTGACTTAGCATAGAAGCAGTAACTCCACATAACTTTGATAAATCACGTACACTTAGGTCTTTACTTTTTCTTACCTGTGATATTTTTTCACCTATATTTATTTCAGACATTAATACCTCCAATAAATTTATTTCAAATATTATAATTTTTAACTTAATGATTTTAATTATAACATAGAAATTTTTCGCAAACAAAGTTAAACTATATTTAATTAATTAAATTATATTTGACACATTTGTTTAAATTATATACAATCAATATAAACATCAAGGGGTGTAAACATTATAGAGGGGAGTGATGGTTGTGCCAATAACAACTACTGGAGCAATCATTGGGTTATTAGTTGCAATTATACTCATTATAAAAAGGTTTGAGCCATTTTACTGTTTGGTATTTGGAGCTTTAGTTGGGGGCTTAATAGGTGGTGCAAATTTAGTTAATACAGTAACGTATATGGCTGATGGTGGAAAGTCTATGGCTCCTGCAATACTTAGAGTTATGACATCAGGATTCTTAGCAGCAACACTTATAAAAACAGGAGCAGTTGATAAAATTTCAGAAGAAATTATTAGATTACTAGGATTAAAAAAAGCAATACTTGGAATAGTTCTATCTTCTATGATCTTGGCAGGGGTTGGAGTTGACTTAGACGTAGTAGTCCTTACTGTAGGTCCAATAGGAATGGCTATGGGGAATAAACTTGGCTACTCTAAACTAGCAATACTACTTGCAGCACTTGGTGGAGGTAAAGCTGGTAATATTATATCTCCTAACCCAAATACATTAGCAGCAGCAAGTAATTTTAACGTTGAATTATCTAGTGTTATGCTTGCAAATGTAATACCAGCTATATTTGGAGTAATTATTACTACTATACTTGCGAATATGTTGATTAACAAAGGGAGTAAAGTTGAAATAGAGATAAAATTAGATGAAGATGAAAACTTACCTAGTTTATTTGCTTCACTAATAGGTCCTATTGTATCAATAATATTACTATTTTTAGGGAATGTGTCTACTATAGTTGTAGATCCACTTGTAGCTTTGCCTGCAGGAGCTGTTGTCAGTATATTGGCTACTAAGAATGTACATAAAACAAAAGAGTATCTGTCATATGGAGTTGAAAAAATGCAAGGTGTATGTATTTTGTTACTAGGTACAGGAACATTAGTTGGTATTATACAGATGTCAAACTTACAACATAGTACAACAGAACTCCTTGCTATTCTAAGTATACCACAGGTTTTACTTGCACCTATTTCTGGAGTTGTGATGTCACTAGCTACCGCATCTACTACTGGAGGTGCAACAGTAGCATCATCTACATTTTCTAGTGCAATTCTAAGTTCTGGATTATCTGGGGTAGCAGGTGCTGCAATGGTTAATGCAGGTGCTTGTGTATTTGAACATTTACCTCATGGAGCATTATTTCACGCAAGCTCAAGAAGTGTTTCTATGGAAATTAAAGAAAGGTTTAAGTTATTGCCCTATGAAATAATTATCGGTCTTGTTATAGTAACATCTTCAACTGTAATACAATTGCTTCTTAAGTAAAATTTAACGTAATGTCATTTTTAATTTAATTAAATTTTACAAAAAAACCCTTACTAATCTAATAGTAAGGGCTTTTCCGGAAAGTTTTGAAAATATAGTCAAGATTTTTATTTTAAAAGATATTAGATTTACTTGAAACTTCATGATTAGGTTCATATTAATCTTGACATATTTTTAATTTATTTTCCTCATTAGTAGTACTTTGCTTATTCGGATAAATATAATATAAATCAGTAACCTTAAAATAAACTTAAAAACTAATATAAATCATATATTAGTTAAATAAATGGATTTTTAGGTTAATTTTACTATTTAATTTTTAGCTTAACTAATTGCAATCCCAATTTGTTTATGATATTATTTCTTTAAAATAATATAACTTCTGATTAGTTAACTCGCCGGAGTAAACTAGTCTTATTAAGAAGAAATTTGAACACTGGTAGGCCATTGGGTGTTAATGGCTACTAGTGTTTTTTTATTAGGAGGTATTTTATATGAAATTAAAAAAAATTGATAATCTAAGTTATTCAGTTATTAAGTTTTCTAGCAAAGAACCTGTACCAAATGAATTTTCAACAATTAGAGATTTTAAAAGTATAACTTATACTGATGAAGAGTGTTCAATTGTTGCCCCAACTGGTTCTATCAATACTGATAATGCTTTATCTGTAGATGATGAATGGTTTATTATAAAAATAGTTGGAGTTCTTGATTTCTCATTAGTTGGCATACTAACTCAATTAGCTAATCCCTTAGCTGAAAATAAAATTTCAATATTTGCTTTATCAACATACAATACTGACTATTTATTGATTAAAGAAAAAGATAAAGACAAAGCAATTAACGTTTTACAAATAGTGGACATGAATTTATTTAAATTATATATAGTCCTATAAATCTTGAAATTTTTAACTTAAAAATTAAAAACCTTTATAATCTATATAATAATAGATTATAAAGGCTTTTTTAAAACTTTTTAGCATATTGATTTGCTAAAATTATTTCAAATATATATTTTAAAATAAAGATTGCTAGCAATGACATTGTCGTCCAAGATGGAGCGTTCATTACTATACATACATAAGCAATTATAATAATCATCCAATTGATTATTTCCCCTGACATTGCTTTTGCTTTACATTTTATAAACGTATTTCTTTCATCTTTTCTTTCAACTTCTATTTGTTTAAATTTAGCAGGATCTTTTCTTAATTTTCTAATACCGTATAATCCTCCTAATCCTCCACAAATTGCTCCAAATCCTAATCCTGTACATAAACTTGATGCTCTATCCCAAACATCACTAGATGGACCTGCTACTAGTATTATTAGCCCTACTATTAATATAATTACCCCAAAGATAACCATAGCTTTATTTAATTTTTCATCTTGTTTAATCTTCATTCCCATCTTCCTCCTCATAAATAAAAATTTCTTCAATTGGCATATTAAAATACCTTGCAATTTTAAATGCTAAAATTATTGATGGATTATATCTTCCATTTTCTAAAGAACCTATCGTTTGTCTTGAAACTTCCAGTGCAGTTGCTAATTCTTCTTGAGTTACTTTATTTTGCTTTCTTATTTCTTCTAACCTATTTTTCAAAATATAAGCTCCTTCCTTCAGCTTAAAAGTAAAGTTTGCTTTCCATAATTCATTATATTCTCGCAAATGTAAAGCTTACTTTACTTTTATTCTATATCTATCAAACTTATATGTCAAGTTTACTTTCCATTGTATTTTTTAATTTACTGAAATAGCTTTTAACCCTTTTTTTAAACCACTTTTAACTTTATTATTAGAAAGTATGAAAATTTTTTTTATAAAAGTGCAAGGTTTTTATAATTTAAATTGTATATAAGAAGTGTAAAAGCTTTTACGGATGTATTGTAAAAATAAAAGGGAGGAAATAACTTGCAAGCTGAATTAATTATTAAATATATAAAAAAGAAAAAACAAAAGGGGTTAGAAATGCTTATAGATGAATACAGTGGACTTGTTGCATCTGTTGTTAGAAAAAATCTAGGTAAATTAATAAACTATGAGGAAGAATGCATAAGTGATGTATTTCTAGCTATTTGGGATAACATAGATAGTTTTGATAAAGACAAAAACTCTTTTAAAAACTGGATTTGTGTTATAGCAAAATATAAAGCAATTAACTACAAGAAAAAATATTTAGATAAAATAGAAACTTCTGAGATTGATGACGGTATCTATTACATAGATAAAAACTTACTTGATCTTGAGATTAAAGAGGGAATAGATGATATTGTTAAATACTTACCCGATAAGGATAGAGATATCTTTATAAGTTATTACTTGGATGGAGCCGATGCTCCTCAAATAGCTAAAGATAATAATTTAAGTATATCTAACCTTTACAGTCGGTTATCCAGGGGAAGAAAAAAATCAGAGAATCGCTTATAAATAGGGAGGTTTAATGTTATGAATGAATATAAATCTTTTAATGATGTAAAATTTGATATAGAAAACTATGAAGAAGTTAGTGTAAATAAAGAATTAATAAAATCTAAGGTGAACTCTAAATTGAATAAAAGAAAAAGTAAATCAAAAAAAATATTAGCCGCTAGTATTTCTGGATTACTTTTAATTGGAGGAGTATTTGTATTTTGTGAACCTGTTTATGCAAATATGTACAAAGTAATGTATGATATAAAAAATGCTTTAGGTTTAGAATCAAACTTAGAAGATTATAAAACTGTAGTTGGCCAATCTATAACGAAAAATGGGCTTACAATAACTTTAAATGAAGTTGTCTTAGATAAAGACGTTTTAATTGTATCTACAACATATAAGTTTAAAGAAGAACTTGAAGATGGTAATATTACGTCTTTTGGAAATGTTTATATAAATGGTAAGTCTATAAGTTCAGGTGGTGGGGGTAGCGGCACTATAATTAATAAAAATACAGTTGAAGAAGTATTTAGATATACATTAGACGAGGACGTAAAAAAGATGACTTAGATATTAAAATAACTTATTCTAATCCTATTTACTTTAAAAATAAAAAAGAACATACTATAAATGGAGAGTGGGTATTTGAGTTTAAAACAAATAGAAAAGATCTTGAACTTGATACAAAATCACTAAAATTAAATCAATCTTTTGAGCTAGGAAAAGATGAAACAATTACATTAAAAGAATATAGAACTAATGCTTTAGGACCTAATATAATCTATGATAGAAATATTCATAATAAAGATTTGGTTGATTACGATATAAAGTTACTTGGAAAAGATAATTTAGGTAATAATGTTGAGTTTTACTTAATAAGTGCTAATGAAAATAAAGGTAAGCTGACATTATCTAATTTAGAAGAAAATCTAGATAAAAATGCAACAGAATTAAAACTTGTTCCTTATGCTGCAAAGCAACCTAATACAAGTGGTAAAATGAGTAACGATTTTAAAAAGATCGGTGATGAATTTACCATAAATTTAAATGAATTAAAATAGATATTATTAAATTAATCCCCTTAGACTTCAACTTAGTTGATTCTAGGGGATATTTTTATTCTTTAATTTATAAACTAGTTTTTATAGAAGCAATTCCTCTCACTATCTTGCTTTACAACATAGCAAAAGAGTGCTATATTGTAAAGCAAGATAGATATATTAAAAGGTGAGTGATTATTTTGAACAATACAATATCCTCTCAAATGCTAAAAGGTATTCTAGAGGGGTGTATCTTAAAAATTATAAGTCAAAAAGAAATATACGGATATGAGATGAATTTAAAATTAAAAGAATATGGAATTTCAACCGTTTCAGATGGAACAATATATCCATTATTACTAAAACTTCAAAAACAAGAATTAATAGTAGGTGAAATGAGAAATTCAGGTGAGGGGCCTATGCGTAAATACTATAAACTTACTAATAAGGGTAAAGTCCAACTAGATATATTTGAAGAACAGTGGGATATTCTTTCAAGTAGTGTAAATAAAATTTTGAAGGTTAAATAAAAAGGGAGGGGAATAATATGCGAAATGCTAAAGAAATTTTAGAGTTAAACAATTCATACAGGGAGTTATTAAGTGAAGAAAACAAATTATTTTATGATGATATATTGGTTTATATAAGAGCAAAAAGTTTCTTAAAAGACGAAACTCAGATAGAAGAATCTTTACTTGAAATTCTAACAGATATTATAGAAGCACAAAATCAAGAAATTAAAGCGGAAGATTATTTTGGAAGAAATACAAAAGAAATCAGTGATGAAATATTGAAAAATACAAATAAGAGTTCTTTTAAAGAGAGGTTTAATTTGTTTTTGAGTTGTATGTTCATATATTCTTTGGTTACATTACTTCCAAATCTAGTAAACCCTAATGACGGCTTAGATGTAGGTGACTTTTTTATACGTTTCATAATTACATTTTTATTTGTATCTGCTATTTTCAGTGTTGTAGGTGATACAGTATACTCCCCTACAGAAAAAAAGTTTAGAATTACTTTAGTTGCTTTATTTTGTATATACATAGCTTCACTTATATTAATAGAAAAACTTTTACCAAATACATTTGAAATTAAATTAGTAGGATTTATAGGTATATCTATTATTTTAATATTTGGAGGTATAGGTATAATATATTGCTTAAAAGAAAAGTTATTTCATTCACTTTTACCTATTATAATAGTATCCTGTACATTAGGAATACTGAGTAGATTAAGTTTCATAAACTTTTCAATTGTTGAAGGGCATGGCAAAATTATATCTATAGTGTCTATGGTAATAGCATTTATATTGTACTATTTAATGTCTTATCTATATGCTAAGGAGTAAAATTTAAAACTGACTAGAAACTAATGTAATTATACATTTTATAACTCTTAGAACTGATTCATTTATGTTCTAGGAGCTTTTTTATTTATATATATAAAATTCTTTATTATAATCTACAGTATTTAATTCAAAAAATTACTTTAGTACTTATTTTCTAATAAATTAATTTTGATATAATATATATAAGTATAAATTACTATATATATTATACAAATTTGAAAGGATGATAAAAAATGTTAGAATATAGATACGATACACAGTTATTAATCGAAGGAACTGATCTTAATGAAGATGCAATAAATGAATACTTTAATACTAATTTTAAAGGAGATTGTTTACTTGCTGTAGGTGATGAGGAACTTATCAAAATTCATTTCCACACAAATGAACCTTGGGAAGTATTAAAATACTGTTCAACTTTAGGAGAAATATATGATATTGTAATTGAAGATATGGAGCGTCAAGCAAAAGGATTACAAGGATAATGTTTATCTAAAAAAGTACTTAAACTCTAAATTTAAAGAGTTTAAGTACTTTTATGCTTATTGTGTTAAATAGTTAAAAATATTATTTTTTGCTTTTTTCTAATAAATTAAGTGATGCAAGTGAGGATCCCGTTCCTTTTGCAACGCATAGCAAAGCATCTTCTGCGATGCTAACTTTTATATTAGTTTTCTCTTGTATTCTTTTATCTAAACCATTAAGAAGTGACCCTCCACCAGTCATGATTATTCCATTTTCATAAATATCTGATGATAATTCTGGTGGTGCTTTTTCTAATACTGAACATGCTGCTACTATTATTTGTTGTGTACATTTTTCAATTGCATCTTTTATTTCCGATGAATTAATTTGTATTTTACCAGGAAGTCTTGTAACTAAATTTATTCCACTTATGTCCATATACTTTTCTTCATCTATACATGCTGTTCCAATTTTTATTTTTATTTTTTCAGCTGTTAGTTCCCCTACAAGAAAATTATGCTGCTTTTTAATATATTCTATTATAGCGTCATCAAACTTGTCTCCGCCTATCTTTATTGACTCACTAACTACCGTACCACCTAAAGATATAATAGCTATATCTGCAGTACCTCCTCCTATATCTATAACCATACTTCCATTTGGACTAGAAATATCTATGCCTGCTCCAATAGCTGCTGCTATTGGGCCTTCAATTGTGTAAACCTCTTTTGCCCCAGTATGTCTAACAGCCTCTTCTACAGCTATTTTTTCAACTCCAGTCACTCCAGTTGGCACACATACCATTACTCTTGGCATAAAAACCTTATTCATGCCTTTTTTATTTAATACTTTACCTATGAAGTAATTTAGCATCTTTTCTGTAGTGTCATAATCAGATATTACACCATTTTGTAATGGTCTTATAGATACTATATTGCTAGGAGTTTTTCCTATCATTTTATATGCTTCTGATCCCACTGCTAAAACAGATCCGGTATTTTTCTCTATAGCAACCACTGATGGTTCTGTTAATACTATTCCTTTTCCAGAAATAGATATCAATACATTCGCAGTTCCTAAATCTATACCTATATCATTGCTAGCCATTTTGCTCAACTCCTCTATATGTCTGGAATTCAATCTTATTATTTAAAATTTTTTATTGTTTTTAAATTTTTACTCCAAATTATGTTATTTTATTTTAATTTTTATACATTTATAAAATTTTATTATTAATGTATAAAATATAGTATATTATTAATCAATAAATATAACAATTATCAATATTTTCCAATTTTGCTTATTATCTAAAGTATTATAAATAATATCATTAAAATTTATGATGAGTAAGATAGGATATATTTGTAAAAATCAAATTATATGAGAAAAAACTTTCCCTAAACTTAGATTAAGGCGTTAATTTTGCATTAGCTATTTATAGAGCACGTGGAATTGCTGTATTTTTAGATAATGATATTAAGCTAGTTTTTGTATTTGCAGATGATTATAAACAATAAAAATAGGAGCTATTGCTCCTAAATTTTATATTTGTATTTTTACTATCTCTCCATGATCCTCTATATCTACCAATACCAATCCCTTATGGTTTTTCTTTAAGTACTTTAATCCCTTAATTAGAACATTTATCATTTCTTTGATGTCTTCACTGTCTTTTATTATTTCTTTACTATTAGTACCTTTGTTATATTTATTTATATGTTCTTTTTTTATAAATGGCTTTCCTAACCTTAACCCAGCAATAACTACAGCCATAGGTATATTTAAGTTTAAGTTGCTATTGCCCTCCTTACTTTTAACTATAATTTTCAATATGTTCACCTCTTAGCATATTTCAACTATTACTCGATCATTACCGTCTTCTACCTCAACGATTCTACCTACAAATCCTTTATCTATTGCATCCATTAATTTATCAAAGTCTATATTATGTTTTTCAAGCTCTCCAATATGCATTTTACCTATTCCACCCATTATTTTTATAAATTCTAATGGTATATTTACTTTTACTTTTGATCCATCTGAGCTTAATACTCTTACGTATAACATTTTTTCTCCATCTGGATTTGGGGTTATATTTAAGAATTCTTCAGCTGATATATCTTTTTTCTCATCTACTTTTTCATTATTACTAGTTTCTAGTGCTTCTAATAATTTAATAGCCTCTTCTGAAGTTATTTTTCCTTCCTCAACCATTTTTAATATTCTTTTCTTGTCATCCATTTTTATCACCCTTTACAATTTATTTAAATGCTTTACTAACCCGAATCCTTGCTAGTACTCTATATACGCTCCAATTTAGTTTTTATAATTTTTTTAGAAGATTTATTGCTTCATCTGAGCTTATTTCCCCATTTTCTAACATATCCATAATATTTTGTTTTTCTTTAGATGTATCTTTTTTATATTTGGATTTAATGCATTATTTATTTCATCTAACTTACCTCTAACAGTTGGATAAGATATCCCAAGATGCTTTTCTACATCTTTTATATTTCCTCTACATGCTAAGAATACTTCTATAAAATTCAGTTGTTCTTTTGATAATTTATTGAATTTAGTAAACGAAAATTCATTTTCTATTGTTGTGTTACAATGATTACATTTTAATTTCATTATTTTCATCTCTTTGTCACATACCGGACAATTCGTTATTACTTTATACACTTGATCACTTCCTTCTTGATATAAGTATATTCTAATTTGTTCAAAAAGTCACCCTTAATATTCAATATTTCAATTTATTTTAATATATTCAATATTATAGATTCAATTTATTTAATATATTAATTTTCATATTAACTTAGTCTAACCTTTTATTTATAAAATTAACCCCTCTTAAAATACACTTTTCCTGATTTTAAGAGGGGTTAAACTAACTAAATTTTTCAATCAAATAATCCCTTTTGATTAGGATCTTTAGTAAGTTTTGATTTTATGTAGTCTCTAAGTTTAAAAAACTTAAAGATTATAGGTAAAGATATTAATAAAATAATAAGTATTGATGAAATTTCTTTATATTTAAATTCTATAAATTCGAAAAATAAATTGCTTATCATAAATGTAATTGAAAGAGATATAATCAAGCAAACCACCATAACTAGCATTAAAACAATATTGTTTTTATATCTAAAAAGATTGTCCCATCTTTGTTCATTCATATTAAAAACTACCTTCATAATAAGAAATATTCCCATTATAATATCTAGCAATATCAAAGTAAAAACTAAGCTCAGTATAGAATAAGAAATTAAAAATATAATTAGATTGAGAATTAAACTCATAAATCATCCCCCTTTCTTAGAACAATCTTACCTATTGTTGTTTTGAAAATCAATACTAGTAAAAAACATTCTTGATTTTCATATTTCATTACTGTTGGTCGTATTTTGTAGATTTAAGTATTCTTGTTTTTGTTGTTATTCCAATATTTATACTGGTAATATATCTAGTAAAGAAAGGGGAGAGTTTAGTGAGAAATTATTCTTATAAGTATCATATACTTTTATCAGTTATTTCTTCTTGCTTAATCGGAATTATATCATTTTTTATAATTGGACCATCTCAAATGATTACATCAAAAGGGATTATTCAATCAGTCGATGATCCTAGCCTAATTCATACTCAAATTTCTTATGGCTATGATTCAATATTTAAAATAGTTATCATCAGTTTAGTGATTTTATTGATTTTATACAAACCTATAAAGTCACTTCTTAACAAGAGACTTACAAATGTGAATTAGGAGGGGTTATTATGGATTTAGCTATGAATGGAATGATTGTTTTTAATTTATTTAATATGTTTCTAACGTTCATTATAAAAATTATTGCAATATACACAATGTACTTAGCTATAAAAGCTTTTAAAATATACATAAGTAAGAACTCTTAAAGCTTTTATTTAACAAGTACTTATAAATTTAAACAAATGAAAGCCTGTATATTAAAAATATATATTATACAGGCTTTTTTGTATTTAAGTCTAAGTAATAATATTCTCCTTTGACATTTATCCTAAATCCAGCATTTTTATAAATATTAATGGCCTTACTATTCCAATTTGCAACTCTTAAGTAAATATCCTTAGATCCTTGTGAAATATAATAGTTTATTCCAAAATTTAAAAGTTCCTTTCCATAACCTTTATTTTGATAATTCTTGTTTACAATAAGATCATCAATTTCATTATTTAAAAGTGTAACAGATCCTATAATTTTATCTTTGTCTAATAAAATGAGTATATAATCTTGATTTTTTATTAACTCATCTCTACTGGGATGTACTCTATAAGGTTGTATATTTAATGATTTTCTCATATCATAAAAACAATTTTCATATAACTCTTTATATTCATTGTAGTACGTGTCTTTGTATTTAACTGGATTTAAACTTGAATCCTTCTTATCTCCTTTATAATTCATATGACAGTATCCAAACCACCTTTTAAATCCCTTTTTAAAGAAAAAACTACTAGTATCATATTTCTCTATTCTAATCTCAATGTTAACTTTTTCAATTTCTTTAGACTTAATAAAATCTATAACATTTGAGTATAGTTTATGACCTATTCCTTTATTTCTATTTGATTCGGATACATACAACATCAATTTTGAATCTTTTTTTATATTATCAAAAGTTAAAATAGAAAAACCTATAATAGAATTTCCTTCTTCATACACTTTACAATAGCTATTAGAGTTAATCATATTTTCTATTTCAATCTCGTTTATATTAGAAACTTCGTTTTTTAAAAGTTCAATTATTTTTATATTATCTAGTTTTTTTAAATTCTTTATCATTGGATATCCCCCTTGAGTTAATACTAATTAATATATTACAATATATTTTATAAAATCATAATCATTAGATAAAATTTTTTATATATAGCCGTATATTTGAATTAGAGCTTTTAAAAACGGTATTGATAGGTAATTACTCTAAACAATCTAAAAATCTCTTTAAAATCTATCTCAGTAGCTTTTAGGGGTATCTTCTATCTTAATATAAACTATAAATATACAATATTCTTAAATTTTATATATTTAATCTATATACATTTCATTTAATCTACAAATTCATATATATTAAACTATTTTTAGTAAAAATATAATTTTTATATATTACCAATTTTTCTAAGAGTTTTTATTTTTAATATAAAGATTAGATCAGATTAGAACAAAAAATGACCTTTACTAGTCTTTACTTAGTATTTAAATAGTATTTATAGTATTTAATAGTATTTAGGCCTACCTGAAGATATTGGAATTACTAATAAATTTAAACCTAAATACGACACATGGGAACCCTAAGTGCGACAGGAGGGAACTTTAAATACGACACATGGGAACCCTAAGTGCGACAGGAGGGAACTTTAAATACGACACATGGGAACTTTAAATGTGACAGGATATAATTTTAAATATTATACTTTAAAACTTTAAATGCGACAGGAGGGAACTCTAAGTACGACACATAGGAACTTTAAATGTGACAGGAGAAAAACTTGATCAAACAATTGAAAATAGTCATGTTAGTATTTAATTTAGTTTAAATACGACATATGGGAAATATTAAAACGCATATTTTAAAAAATTGACGTAATTTATTTTTTGTATTAAATTATAAGAGGAATGATATGAATTATTGGGTGGAGGATAATGATGAATATAAATGAAAAAAATATAGTTATGAAAAACAACATAATTATAAAAGCTAAGTATAATATCTCTACACTAGAGAATAGAATATTTTTAATGCTTTTATATAAATTACAGAGAAACAATGATGATATAATTAAATGTGAAATATCGCATGAAGAATTTAAAACTATAATAAAGAAAAAACAAACTAGCTCTGTTGACTCAATCTCTAATTTGTTGGTTAACTTAAGAAAACAAAGTATTTACTTTAGAGATGAAGAGGGATGGGGAGAATATGGATTTATAAATGGTTTTAAGTATATAAAATCTAGAAAAACTTTTAAAATTGAAGCATCTAAAGAAATTCATAATTACATAAGAAACTATCTAGATACAGGTTATACACCTATAAACTTAGCTATATTTTTTGGATTAATAAACCCAAATGCTCAAAGGTTTTATGATTTATTAAGATTATGGAGTGGGACAAAATCAATTATAAATTATAAGGTGGATGAGCTTAAAGAGCTTTTAATGATTGAAGGAAAGTATGATAGATACAATGATTTTAAAAGAAGAATTATAGTTCCAGCTATAAAAGAGCTTAACAATACAGGGTGCTTTGAAATAGATTTTAAAGAAAATAAAGTAGGTAGAAGAGTAGATTCTATTGATTTTATAGTTAAAGATTTGGATAAAAGAAAGTATTTTGCTAAGGATATGATCAATGATGATAATCAAGAGCAAATTTTATTAGATGAATGTTCTGTTGATGCGGAAGTTTTAGATATGAAAGATTTAAAAGATATAGAAAAGAATACTAATAAGGATGATTTAAAGGTGGTTGTAAGCAATACATATATACCTGATGAAAGTTTATTTACAAAAGGAACTTTAAGAAGGGTTAAAATGGATTTTAAAGAGATTAACTTTAAAAATGAATATATGGAAAAAGCATTTGAGGATGCAGTTATGATAACTTTAGATAAAGATGATGTTGAAAAAATAAAAGCTGGATCTTATAAGTTTTTTAAAGGTACATTGGAAAATAAAATTACTGAATACAAGGTAGAAGAAGAAGGAGATATGATCCATCAGCAAGAAATGGATTTATTCTGGTAAAATGTAAAAACTAATAACTTTTAAATACGGCAGATGGGAACTTTTTAAATTTAATTTATAAATTATATAAGTTATAAAGTTTTCAAATAGATTAGAAATAAAAGGTTAAAAACGTTTAATTTAGTTATTATTGATTAAAATTTTAGTTTTATGGAAAATATGTTGAAATTTAGTAATATAGCTAAATAAAATTAATAAATAAGTTAAATATATAAAACAACATAAAAATAACTGTATAAAAACTTAGTTTTTATACAGTTATTTTTTATGTTGTTTTATATCGGAAAATCTTATATTAAAATGAACAATTTAATATAAGACTTCTGATATAATAAATTGTATAAATAAAAAACGGAGGGATGTAAAATGCATCTGCAAGATTAAGCCCCTATTAGTTAAAAATTATATAACTAGGGGGCAATTCAATGAAACGAAATTTAAAATTAATGTATTTAATAGCATTCCTACAAGGACTAGTATTTTATGGTCCTGTAAGTTTAATATATAGAACACAAAGAGGCTTATCAATAAGTGAATTTTTCTTTTTAGAATTTATATTACTATTTATAATAGTGCTGACAGAAATCCCATGGGGATATTTTGCAGATAAATATGGATATAAAAAGACACTAACAATATCCTATATAATATTCTTTTTAGCAAGATTTAGCTTATTATTTTGCAATACTTTTATGGGATTTCTATTTCAAACAATATTAACTGCTATTGGAGTGTCAGGTACCTCTGGATGTGATATAGCATTTCTATATAAATCATGCAATTTAGAAGAAAGTGAGAAGGTTTTTGGTAGGTATAGAGCCTTTAATAGTCTAGCATTTTTTATTTCATCAATAACATCATTCTTTTTCATAAATATATCCATAGAATCAGCTATAGTTGCAACAGTTGTTGCATGTGGTTTAAGTATTATTACTATTTGTTTTACAAAAGATGTAGAGATAGAGATTTCTAATAATAAAAATGAAACCATAATTAAAGACAGTTTTAAAAATATAAAGAATGTAAAGCTAATGTTTATATTTGTTATATCTACAGCTATAATATCTGAAATATCCTATGGAATAAGTGTAAATTTAGGGCAATTACACTTTGAAAGTATAGGGGTAGATATAAGATTTCTGGGGTATATAACGGCACTTTCAGAACTTCTAGCAATGTTATCTTTTAAAACCCATATAATTAGCAAAAAATTTGGGCAAGTGAAAACTTTAAAAACAATGGTAACTATGATGCTTTTATGTGTGTTAGTATTGGTATTTACCAAAAACATATTTATAAGTATTATTGCAGTATGCTCTTTAAGTGGATTAATATCAATGATTTCACCAATTGTATTAGATATTAAAAATAAATCTATAAGTAAGAATAGAGCTACTATTTTATCAGTGTACTCAATGATAGGAAGTTTATTTTCTGCTTTTATAAATATTATTATAGGATTTTGTGCAGATATGTATTTGAAATATGCATTTTTAGCGTGTTTTATAATAATGTCTATAGGAGTATTTGGAGTTTATTTATATATGAAGAAAGATAGAATCTATAAGAAACACGTAGAGGATTTAGAAAAAATCTAAAATTGAAAAGATGTAAGGAGGGAGCTAGTAGAGCTGAATTTTCTACTAGTTTTTTATTTTTAATAAAAGATTAGATATCTATAATAAAGTGAAGTTTAATTTTTAGACATAAAATGAAAATTAAATTGATAGTAAAATTTAATTTAAAATACGACACATGGGAAACCTAAATACGACATGAGGGAACTTTTAAAAATTATATGTAAGTAAAAAATTTAATATTAAATAAAGTTAAAAAAGCATTAAATGATATAATTAAGTATAGATATTATAAAGTGAATTCATATACAGGATTAAAAAAGAAGAACCTCTTGAAGTAAATACGTTTCTTCTTTTCCACGTAAAATATTTAATTTTATGCCTACTAAATCTAATAACTTTAAAGATTTAATAGATGTATTTTTAGCTATTTAATAAAGGGGTACAGTATGAAAGAAATAGAATTTTTTAAACTTGGATTATATGAAGGTGAGATAGGAAGCGATGCTTTAGCTAGAAAAAAAGAGTTTGGACATATAATGACACAAACAAGAAAAAGAGCTAAAGGAGATAGATGTTTACATTGCAATGAAAAGAAGTCTAGTTTCTGCAATTCACACTCAGTACCAGCATTTTGTTTAAGAAACATATCAACTAATGGATATTTGTATTATTCAAATACATTAATAAATATACCGTTATTGGATGAGGAGAAAGGTGTTAAAAATGCAGGAACATTTCAAATAATATGTAAAGAGTGTGATAGTACAATTTTTCAAGAGTATGAAAATCCAGATAACTATGAAAATGAGGCAACGCCTAAAATGTTAGCACAGATAGCTATGAAAAACTTTCTAAGGCATATAGGAAATAGGACCAATGATCATGCATTATATGAAATAATAGGTGAGAAAAATCCTTTTGCATTAGATTTCATTCGAAATATGCATAGTATTCAGGATGTTGAACTAGATGAATACAAGCGAAATTATGATAAAGCAAAGCGATTAAGTAAATTAAATTGTAATGGAGAATACTATCAATTTTATCATCAGAAGTTAGACTATGTTGTACCTCTGGCATTTCAAGGAAGTATAGCTCTTGTAACAGATTTGGATGGAGAAATTGTAAATGATATATATTTTAAAGAACGAAAATATAGCATACAAAGCTTACATATATGTATTTTTCCACTAAAGGATACGAGTATAGTTATGATGTTCATAGATTCAAGTGATGATAGATATGAACATTTTTGTAGTAAATTCAATGAATTACCTAATGATGATAAATTATCTTTAATCAATTATATAATTTCTTATATTCAGAAGATGTATTTTTATCAAAGGAAATACCTGAAAATATATTAAAAGATAAAAAGTTAGTGGAGGTTTCACAGTTAAATTCAATTGCATTTTTAAACTTTTCAAGTTCAATTGAGGATGTAAAAAAATATATGATTTAAGTAAGTATAGAGAAATACCGAATTTGTTAAGTGAAAGATATAAGTTAAGATAAAATAAATTATATTTGTAATGCTTATACTTATATCTTGAAATTAGAATGTTTTTAAGAAAAAATTAGTTAAATACATAAAATAACTATATAAAAACTTAGTTTTTATATAGTTATTTTATTATTGTAATAAAGTTAAAATGTTAATTAAAAGCATTGACGTTGATCTATTCCATTTGATTTAAAAACTTCATCTATTAAATTTATTTGTGAAGAACTAACTTTTATAAGTTGACTACGAAATGAATACTTGTATGATGAAGGTTTCTTTTTAAATTTCAATTCAATAGAATAAATAGCTTTATTTTTAGAATGTTCTTTAACCCATCTATATGCTGAAATTTTATCCCAAGGAATAAAAGATTCAAATGTAAGAATACCCTCAGGATATATAATATTATTTTGAGACTTAGGACTTACAGTATAAAATATAATAATCATTATTAAGTACATAATTGAAATCGTTATTGCATTCAAATATTCAAAGATTATTTCACTTTTAGATAGTAAATCAAAAATATTAAAATCAGGAATTAAATTTATTGCAAATGAAAATATACATAGCCATTTGATAGGTTTTAACATATTTTCGTACCACGTAGATGTTTTATATGATTGAATGTAAAAAACAGGATTACTTGTATCTAGTTTTTTACTTTTTTTATGAGTTTTAAGAAGTAGTACAATAATTGGTATATTTAAAATAATAAAAACTAGATTCATAAAAATATCTGAAAAGGTATAAAGGTTATTTATATAACCATATATATTGACCGATGCAAGTATAGCCATAAATGAAACTGTTAATCCAGCTATAAATATTCTTTTATTATTAGAAATATTTTCTTTAAAATTGTTGCTTAAATAGTAGGGGTCTCCCATCTGCTTTAAGGCTTTTGATGTTGCATCTTCGATATTCAGACCATCGTGTGTATATTCATCAATATAACTATCAATATGATCCCTAAGTTCATCTTTTATATCTTGTGCACGTTCTTCAGTAGAAACAAATCTACAGACAGATTGCAAAAAATTATCTACATTGATTTTTTCTTCAGACATTTTACCCTCCTAGTACAAAATCCATTGTTTTGCTAAATATTTTCCATTCATTTTCTCTTTTCTTTAATTCCTTAAGACCTTTTGTTGTAATCTTGTAGTATTTTCTACGTCTACCATTTTCTATATGCCAAAAGGATTCTATAAATTCATTCTTTTCAAGGTCATGCAAAATAGGATATAAGGTCCCCTCCTTAAATAAAAATACTCCTTGGGACTTATTTTCAATCTCTTTAATCATTCCGTATCCATAAAGAGGCTCTTTTTTTAGAGCGTTTAAGATTACTGTAACAGTACTGCCTTTGATAAGTTCTTTATTTATAACTAACACCTCGGATTCCTATGTATTCTAAATTAAGTGTACTATTAATTTATGGAGAAATCAACTGAAAATTTAAGAGTAATAAGTATGTATATGATATAATTGATGCATTTACAAAAGAAAAGTTTACAGGTAATCGAGCTGGAGTAGTAACAAATGCTGATGGATTAACAAAAGTGCAAATGCAAAAAATAGCCAGAGAAATGAATAATTCTGAAACCTCATTTATATTTTCTTCTGACAGAAAGGAATAAGATGTATATATAAGATTTTTTACCCCAACACATGAAGTTCCTATTTGTGACATGCTACTATTTCAGCACACTATGCACTAGCTACTGAGAATAAACTTGAATCTACGACAATTTATCAAAAAACAGATGCAGGCATTTTACCTGTAGACGTGGTAAAAAAAATAATGATTATAAAATTATTATGACTCCGGGAGAATGTTTGCACCAGCTATTGGCATTAATGAAGATCCCATGACCGGAAATGCTAATGGGCGTTTAGGAGCTTATCTTGTTAAGCATAATAATCATTTGTTGAAGTTTAAAGCAAAACAGGGAGAGGCTATAGGTAGAGCAGGAATGGTTGAGGTAGAAGTAAAGATAGAAAATAACAAACCAGTACAAGTGAAAATTTGCGGAAATGCTACTGTATCTTTTAAAACAAAGTTATTACTATAGTAAAAAATGATTATACTATATATATAATTTATTTATGTTAGATATTTAAAATAATAAGTTTTTTGAAATAAACTCAATTAGATACAATAAATATTCTATCTAATTTCTACTTAATAAAAATAAAAGATTGACAATGCATATGAGCTAATTCATACTAAAAGGTAACTAGTTACGTATTCGAGGTGATAACAAAATGGTGGAAAAAAAGCATATATATTTGGAGCAATATTTTTTCTTTCTAATAAAATTCAAAATAAAGGAGACAAGGTTTTTAGTGAAATTACAACTAAGCAATGGTTTTTATTAATTTCAATAATAAGAAGTGGGGTTAAGAGTCCTACTCTTACAGAAGTTTCAAAAATAATTGGATATAGTAGACAAAATGTAAAAAAACTTTCTATTAATTTGGAAAAAGCTGGTCTTGTAGAGTTGCAAAAAGATGTCAATGATAGCAGAGCTGTAAGAATATCGCTGACAGACAATTGCTATCAATTTTTACAGATAGACAAGATAAAGAAGAAGAATTTATAGAAAGGTTATATCATGGAATAACAGAAGAAGAATTGGATAGTATGTTGATGGTTATGAAAAAGCTAGAAAAAAATATATTAAGTTTGAATTAGGGAGATAAATTAATATGAAAAGGGGAGAAAAATATTGATTGGAGTAATTTTTATTTTACTTGTATTTATTATTATTTACTTAATGATTCCATATTCTCCGGTAAAAAAAGAATATAGAAGTATTGTTGGAGAGCTTTTTGAGGTAAATAAAATGCCTAAGAGTATAATCACTGAGACTGATTTAAAAGCTCTTCCAGAAGTTATACAGAAATATTTTATTAAAAATGGATATGTAGGAATTGAAAGTGCGAGTATAATTAAATTTGATTTTAAGGATGTAGAATTTTCTATGGGAGTTAATAAGCCCAATGTAAAAATTGATTATACAGTATATGATTTTACAAAAGAGCCTACGAGAGTAGCATTAATTGATTCAAAAATGTTTGGAATACCATTTCAAGGTATAGATATTTGCAAAGATGGAAAGGCAACAATGAAAGGTATACTTGCAAAACACATAATACTTTTTAATACTAAGTTTGATATTATTGACTCTTCATATTTATCAGAATGCATGATGCATCCAAGCCTAGCTCTTCAAGAAAGTATTACGTATAAACAAATTGATGATTATAGTGTTGAAGCAACAATAAGAAAAAATGGAAGTAAAACTACAGGCACCTTTTATTTCAATGAAAATTATGAAATGACTCATTTTGTAGATGAGAAGAGATTATCTTCAGATACTAATACATATGAAAAATGGTCTGCTGTTGTAAGTGATTATAAAGTTGTTAATGGAGTAAATAGACCAACTAAATTTCAAGCTGTTTGGAACTTTAGTGACGGAGATTTAGTTTATTTTGATAGTGAAAATATGAAAATTAGCTATGAGTAGTATAAGTATAAAATATAGATATTATGGAAATATAACCTAGAGCCGTATCACAATAATGTGATGCGGTTTTTCTTATTATAAGTATTATAATGTAATATGTGCAAGGTATATTAGAAAAAATGGTAATTAATATAATGGAGAATTTGGAGGGCGACATGAAAAAAAGTATATTAATGATAACTCCTGAAAATAAGGAGATTAATAGATTTAGAAAAAGGCAAATAAACAACTTTATACAAATAACAATGCCATATTTAGCAGCATTTATTGATGAAAGCAAATATGAAATTATACTAATAGATGAGTACAATCAAAAGATCCCTTTTGAAAAAAAATTTGATTTAGTTGTAATTACGGTTAATACTGCAAATGCACCTCATTGTTATAATATCTCAAAAAAATTTAGAAATAAAGGTAGTAAGGTTGCTTTTGGAGGGCCTCATGCAACTTTATTACCATATGAGGCACAAGAACATTGTGATGTACTGATTATAGGGGAGGCTGAAGAAAATTGGCCAGTATTTTTAGAAGAATTTTATAATGGAAACTATAAAAGGGAATATAAGTGTTTAAATACTCCATCGTTAGAAGGAACTCCAATACCAAGAAGAGATTTAATAAAAAGAAGGTGGTTTACTAAAGGTGCAGTTTTTGCAACAAGAGGATGTCCATATAGCTGCTCTTACTGTAATCTAAAACAAATATACAAAGATTCATTTAGAAAAAGGCCTGTAAATGAGGTTATAGACGATATTAAAAATATAAAAAGTAGGTTTTTCGTATTTTGGGATGATAATTTCTTTGGGGATGTTAAATATGTAAAAGAATTATTAAAAGAACTTAGTAAGTTAAATAAAAAGTGGGAAGCACAGGTTACATTAGAAAGATGCAATGATGAGGAGTTATTGAAGTTAGCTAAAAAAGCAGGATGTATTTACTTTTTTGTAGGATTAGAATCTTTTTCAAAAGAAACTTTAAATAGTGTAAATAAAGGATTGAACAACGTAGATAAATATAAATATTTAATAGATTCTGTTCATAAATATGGAATTTGCATACAAGCAGGAATAATATTTGGCTTTGATACAGATACAACTGAAGTATTTAAAACAACTTTAGATATATGTAATTTTTAGGGATTGATGGTGTTACAGTTAGTATATTAACGCCACTTCCAAAGACTCCATTATATTATAAATTAAAAGAAGAGGATAGATTATTAACTGAGGATTGGTCATATTACAATGGAAAAACCAGAGTAGCATTTGAACCTAAGAATATGAGCAAAGAAGAATTGTTTGAAGGGTATATGTGGTTTAGAAGAAATTTCTATTCTTTAAAATCAATATCTATCAGATTAAGAAAATCAAAGGCTAATATTTTATACAACTTAATAGTAAACCTAGGATATAAGATTTCAATAAGAAAAACATCTTAATTAACAAAATTTGCGTAGGAGAATATAAATTATGAGTGAATTGAAAAAATACATAGTCAATAAATATGAAAATTTAAAATTATATCAACCATTTTGTAGAGTTAATAAGAATGTGTTAGAACTAGATTTAAAAAATAACATTGAAGAATCCATCTTGGAAGATAATAAAGTTTTAGAAAGAGTATATATACGAGCATTACATATATTTAAGAATCTATTTAATGATAATGATGATATATTATTTGTAATAAATAAGTATGATGAATATCAATGGGAAATTATACAAAATGAAGATGGGGAATATGCACGCAAAGATTTATATTGTGAACCTACATATACTCAATCAAATTTAAGAATAAATCAATATATGCTCAATAAACGTATATTAAAAAACCTTAACTGCATAGTTACAGATTTAGGAGAATCAAATGAAGTAGGAATTAAAAAAGTGCATAATTTTTATACTAGTTGTAAGGTTAAAGATATAAGATACAAGAAATTAATAAGGGAATTAATTGAGGAAGAAGTAGTGAATAGTTTAAAAGGAATGGCTGATTACTATATAGTACACAAGGAAAAAGGATACGTATACCATTTATGTAATGATGAGTGGGTGGACTTAGCATTTAAGCATGATGGTGATTTTGAGTTTTTTAAAGAGAAGTACAGTAAGTATATGTTTAAAACAGAAAATTAATTATATTATTATGATAAATATAAAACAGAAAACTTATTTATTACTTTAAGTAGAAAAATCCTACATATTATTTTGATATATAAAATGTAGGATTAAAAAATAGGAGGATTTTGTTTAATGGTTGTAATATCTTTGTATAGGCATATATACAATTGTCCTTGGTTATCAAGTTCAGCAATAGAAATATTTTCAATATTAGATTGAGATTTTTGAATCTCATTATTGAGCCATTCAATATTCAAGTTTGCATATTCTAAATTTCTGTATTGAATTTGACTATCTATAATAAGAGGTAAACCTAAACCTTCATATTTTGTTTTTATATTTAAATCTTTAGGGGTTACGGCTCTTTGTTGAGATTTTGGAATTACTGAAATCTGACCATCAGGTTCTACGATTGCATAATCGACATCAGATATTTTAGGGTAATTTTTTAACCTAAGTTGAGAAAGAAGAAAAGGAATATTTAAATTATTTTTTCTTAGTTCTTCTTTATCAATTTTACCATTTACAATAACTATGCTTGGTTTATCATCCGCATTATAAAATATTTTGTTTAATGAGAGTCTACCAATTAATATTGTAGTTAAAGCCAAGAACAGTACTCCTAAAGTAGCTTTTGATGGAATTTTATATACTAATGGCTCAGCACCAATGTTGCTTATAATTAATATACAAGCTAAATCATAAGTGCTTATTTGTGCAATAGATTTTTTCCCAACAATTCTTAAGCCGAACCAAACTACGAGAAACATAAAAGAACATCTTATACAATAAGTAATAATTGACATCAAATCACCTCCTTATTAAGGTTCAGGTATTATTCTTCTAAAGTTTTTCCAATTATCATTAATTTCTTTTGAAATCTGCAATGCACTAGATTGATCTTTGGTTTCAATAGCACCTTCTAATTTATTTATAGCAGCTCTCATTTCTGAAAAATCTTGATCTGCATTGTTTATAGCTATTAGATATTTTCCTTTTGACCATAGAATATCCAAATCATTAAATAGCTGTTCAGCTAAAACCCAATCGTCTTTTTTAATTGATAGAGCTAAACTATCCAAAGTTTTTTCAACTCTATTATTTCTGTCAAATATGTAGTTTTGAGATACAAAAAATATAGAAAGTAAAGCTAATAATAATATAGATAGTGATAATGTTATAGACTTATGACTCAAATATATTTCTCCTTTCATATAAAAACAACTGTTTATTGTAATATGCTTATAAAACTATTTTGATACAATTAAATAGAAATTATCCCAAATATAGTAAATATATAGATAAGTAGTTAGTAGATAAAGTTGAAAAAGATAGTAAATTTATACTTAATGAAGTAATATCAATTGTAAATTTATGATTTAATTATTAGAGTAAAAGAAAAATATAAAATATAGGATATAATTAAAATAGAGTTATATCAGAATATATTTATGTCTCATTATAATAAAAAGGTATCATAAATAATAAAAAATGCAGAGAGGTCTGGGCATATGAAAAAAACACTGTATGAATATGAAGAAGTTATAAGAAGCCTTCCGATAAAAGATAAATATGTAAAAGATGAATTATTGATAGATGATTTTCTTATAGAAAGAGATGGGAATATAGAAGTATATTATGCTCCACATAATGAATATTTGAACTCAAAAGCGAAGGTGTTTATTATTGGAATAACACCAGGATTTCAGCAAATGAGTACAGCTATTTCAACTGCTAGAAAAGAGTTAGAATTAGGCACAGATATCGAAGAAATACAATACAAGTGTAAAGTGACAGGTAGATTTAGTGGAGGACTTAGAAAAAATATAATTAGTATGTTAGATGATATAAAACTTAATGATGTTTTAAGTCTAAATAGTTGTTCATCATTGTTTGAGGACAAAGATTATCTACTACATACTGTATCACTGATACCTTATCCTGTTTTCGTAAAAAAACAGAACTACTCAGGTCATACACCTAAATTACTAAAAAGTGAGTTCTTAATGAAATATGTTTATGAGAATTTTATTAAAGAACTTAAAGATATTGAAAATTTTAAAGATATATTGATAATACCTTTAGGAAAAGCTGTTGAAGAAGTATTACATAAGTTATCTGAAGAAGGAATTATCGATACAATACAAATTCTTAAAGGGTTCCCACATCCATCTGGAGCTAATGTAAATAGACTAGCACAACTAGAAGAAAACAAGGAAGATTTGATAAATCAAATTAAGGAGTTTTTATAAAAATTTGAATATGTTATTGAACTATAATAAACCGTATCACAATAAAGTGAGACGGTTTTTATAATAAAAAAGGTTATTTACTCATTTATGAATCTTTCTTTTTTAATTTATGAATTTTAATAAAGTATTTTATAATTGTAAAAGCTACAGTAGCCATCAACAATGGGTTTGCTATAAGTGGGAATGAGATATTAAATATATAAGGCCCTTGTGATCCTATTGGTGAATTTAAACAATTATTAAAGATACAAAAACTAAAAAATCCTATTATTAAAAGTGTAAAAATAAGGTTTTTATAATGAGATATCTTTGATTGAATATCTGTAAATAGCTCAAAATCTTTTCCGTCATTTTCTTTTTCAAAGTAAAACCAACCCCATTGAATAGCTACCGTATTAATATCTAAATTAGATATAAAATCTATATAATCTAAATTTTTATCAGAAGTAAAAGGCTTTCTTTTTTCAACCTGATAAATGTAAGCACCTTTTCACACGTTTTAAAACGGTATGTGAAACCACTCTTATCAGTTAACCTATATCCTTGTTTTGCCAAGCTATTAAGCCATTTAGTTTCTTTTTCAATATCAAAGAACACCTTTGATTTATTCATAAAAAATTACAACCCCTTTACTTAACTATTTGATTAGCAAGTTTTAAAACATCATTCAATCTTTTTAATTCCTTACTAACAATCTCTTTTCCTAATCCTGTAATTAGATAATTTTTCTTTTTCTTTTCTTCACTAACAAGTTGTATCCATTTTTTATCTACAAGTGTATTTATTGCTCCATACAATGTACCTGCTCCTAAAATTAAACGACCATTAGTCTTTTCTTCAACAAATTGCATTATTCCATAACCATGGTTAGGATTATATAGTGCTAATAAAATATACAATGTTACCTCTGTTAGAGCCCCACCTTTGACATTATCCTTCAAAGTATCACCTCACTTTATTACGGTTAAAGATATATCATTAACCGTAATAAAAGTATATCGTTAAACGTAATATATATCAACTGAATTTTAAATACAAATATCGACATTAAATAAAATTTTGATTCATAATTAGGTGAATATTAAGTGATATACTTACTTTGAAAGATTATTTAAGTTAAATGAAAATAAGAACAATAAAATAACTGTATAAAAACTTAGTTTTTATACAGTTATTTTATTGTTCTTATAAAGTTTTCTTATGAGAAGTTATATTGAAATTTTAACTAACCATATTTAGAATATATGGATTTTTAAGGTTAAATAAATTACTAAGTAGTCTAAATTAATATAGTTAGAATTAAATAATACTCTGGCTAATATCTAGAATTTTGCTCAGCTAATTCTGCATCTGCCTTAGTTTGATGAATTGTATCACGTGGATGTTCAGGTGGTGCATATATAGCATATAATTTAAGTGGTTTATTCCCTGTGTTAATTATATTATGCCATTTACCTTCAGGTATCATAATAGCATAGTCTTCGTAAATCATTTTTGAAAATCTAATTTATCTTTACTATTTCCCATTTTAACAAGTCCTTGACCTTCTTCAATACGTATGAATTGATCTCCAGTTTCATGAACTTCTAATCCTATATCATCCCCAACTTCTATACTCATTAATGTAACTTGCAAATTAGTTCCTGTCCATAAAGCAGTACGGAAAGTATTATTTTCATCAGTAGCCTCATCAATATTAATTACAAATGGATTAGGTCCATAATCCTTCAGTTGAGGAAGAGGTCTTTGAAATACTTGGGGATACATTGATGGATTCCCCAAAAAACTATAAGGGTTCATATTTTGCATTTGCGGGTAAGCCCAGAATGGATAGGGGTACATATTAAACATTTGCATATTAGGCCAATAAGGCCATGGATATTGAGTTTGACCATTATACATATTTATCACTCCCTTTTCAATTTAATAACAATGTATGATAAATGCTTATATAAAGTGCTTTTACAAAATAAAACAATAGAGTTTAAATTAAAGTTTGATATAATAAGTGCTCAAATATAAGACTTTAATACTTAATTTTAAGAAGTTTAGCATATCTAAAAATTAAGTCGAGGATAAGTTTTTATTAGAAAATTATAATACAAAATAAAAAATATTATTTTGTATATATAAATGCGGAGAGTACTAATTATTAAGATAAAATAAATAATTTTAAAAAGTGTCATAAAAAATATAAAAGTGGTTTCTATATATATGTAAAACGCAAAATACTAGTAGTGAGATTTTCTATAGAAATAGATTAAAAATATTGATATATATAAGTAATATTAGGAGGTGATTATAGTAATTATGAAATTTGAGGAAATTTTCAAATCCCAATATACATATGTAGTTAAATATATTATGAAGATTGTTAAAAATCAAGAGATTGCAGAATCTATTGCTCAAGATGTATTTATACAACTATATAAAACTAACTGGAAAGAAATCGAAAATATTAAAGCTTGGCTTATTAAGACATCTATATATAGCTCATATAATCACATTAGGTCAGAAAAAAGGCACGAGTTAAGGATAGAAAAAGCAAGTTTAAATTTAGAAACTATAGATATACAGACATTAGATGATAAATATATTAAGAAAGAAGAAATTGAAGATGTGAGAAGTACGATGAATGAGTTACGAGAACAAGATAAGAAACTTTTAATTTTAAGATACTCAGGATTTAAATACAAAGAAATAGCTGAGATATTAGGCGTGGAAAAGTCTTCTATTGGAACTATGCTTGTACGGGCTCAAAAGAAATTTAAAAAAATCCACACAGAAAGAAAAGGGAGGTAACTGTATGAAATGTTATGAAAGTGGAGAATTACAGGCTTATATAGATGGAGAACTGCCTTTAGATATGATGGAACAAGTTTCAAAGCATTTAGATAAATGTGAAGTTTGCCAACATAAATTTAATGAACTAGTAGAAGTTAATGATTATAAAACTAGCTTAGAAAATCAGGATAACTTAAAAAATAAAATAGATGTTGAATTAGCGTGGAATACATTTAATTCAAAATTAGAGAGAAAAAGTAAATTAAACGTAATAAAAGGGAGATTCAATAATATGAATAAAATGAAAAAGTTTAGTACAGTAGCAGCCGCATCATTATTGGTGTTTATAGGTGGATCAGGAGTTGCAATGGCTACATATAATTTATTTCACAGCATGTACTAGAAGATGATGTTGTGAATAAAGGGTTAGTGCGTGAAGATGGATCTGTAGTAGACTCTACAAAAGAAGGTAAATTTAAGCCTTTAGATATTAAAATTAAAGACAAAGATATTATAGTACACTTAACAGGAGTATATATCGCTGAAAGTCGTGTATCTGTAAATTATAAAATAGAAACTGTAAACGGAAATTTAGCACCTATCGAATACGATACAGAAGGATTAAAGTTAAAATCTGATGGTATAGTTGATGGAAAACAAGTAGAGGCTCCTGAAGTATATTTAGGAAAAGAGATTTATGAAGGGAAAGAAGTTGACAAAGTATCACAACTCCAGTTTTTAGAATCTAAAGATGGATTACCTTTTGAATTAAAGAAAGGAAACAAATCTTTAGATATTGGGATAAGACAAGTTGGAGCTGAGAATGAAGGTACTATTACATTTGCAGGATTTAATCCTATAGATTATCCTGTTAACTTGGACATTAATATTAGTAAAATTGGGAAAACATCAGGATCTTGGACAGGACAATTAGAAATTAAATCTGAGTAAAACTAATAGAACTGTTAATTTAGGCATAAATTTTCAAAACTATATAAAAGATTATTACACAAGAAAATAGTTATATTATAGAAAACTACATTTAAATTATTATAAAAAATAGCTCAAGGTATTAAATTACCTAGAGCTATTTTTTCAATAACAAAGATTTATTTATTTTTACATTAGAGAAATTAACATAACTGTACCTAATCCAAATGTTGTGAAGTCAAACACAACATGGATAATCCATGGAACAATAATACTATTAGATTTTAATGCAGCAAAGTTGAAAAAAATTCTAACTAATCCTTGGATAAGAAGAGTATGAATAAGTGTGTTTACTAAACTTCCATTAAAATAAGTAGAATAATGCAATAGTCCAAAGCAGATAGAACTTAATATAACTCCAGTTGTTTGTGATAATACTAAGTTCTTAGTTTTTTTGAAGATAAAATTTGCAATAACTAAAAGAATGAAAATACTTATTATTTCTTCAAATAACAAAACAAAAGGTAATGATATAAGTGTCTCTACAAGATGCTCTGACCCTGGGTTTTCCTGTAATGGTAAGTGAAGCACAAGTTTTAATATTAAAGCAGAAATAAAACTAGAAACAAGTGAAATCAAATACCATATAGATATATTTCTAAAAGGTTTTATGGGTTTTGAAAATACGTCTAGAACTCCTTGTTTTCCAAATGTAAAAAACAAACTGGCAATAGATAGCATAGGGACGGACATTATCTTTAATACATATAATCCTGTATTACTAGGATGAATTAAATCAATCTTAAATGTGAGTAATAATAGTGCCAATGATAATAGTACAGGAAAAAGTTTAATTTGATATTTTGTTATAAGTTGATTCATAATATACACCTCTTTTTCATTTGCTTAATAAACAAATATTTTATTTAAGAAGATCTAAAATTTAATATAGTGCATTTAACAGGTTAAACTATTTTTATATTTGTGTATCTAGTGAGTTTATTCTAAGCTTTTAATCTTTCCAAAAGATTTCTAAAGTATTTCCTAATTATTATTTTTTTATGATACAAAAAAAATCGCACCATTTAATGTGATGCGACCTCAATTTCTTCTACTCTATCGATATATAAATTATAAGAAAGTCCTATAATAACTAATATACCTCCAACAACTTGCCAAATAGATATTTTTCCTGATAAAATAAAATCTAAAATTATTCCAGTGAATAGTTGCCCCACAAATAACAATAAAGTTAAATAAAATGATGAAACTTTAGATGATAAAAACACTTGTAAAGATACTACAGCCACACCAACAAGACCTCCAGTATAAGCAAGCCAATTAGCATCGTAAGAAGTAGATGCTAACAATTTAGAAGTCTCACCGCTTATAAATAATATTAATATTGAACCAGCGAGACCAAATATATAATTAAATAGTGTGCTTTGGTAAACTCCTAACTTTTCAGATAAAACAAAGTTTACAGACCTTGAGATCACATTTGAAATTCCAGATAATATAGCTATTAGTGCATAAAACATAAAAAATACCTCCTTATTATAATGTCATAATAAAAATACCTAAGATTATTATTCCTAACCCTATTATTTTTTTCTTTTCAAATTTATTGATTTCTAAGTCAAAGTATCCAAAGTGATCGATAACAATTGATGTGACTAGCTGACCTAATAAAGCCAGTGAGACAGTAAGAGATACACCAAGATTTGTAAAACTAATATTAGTAAACAGGACAGTCAATATACCTATAAGGCCTCCTGAGAACATGTAAAAAGGTATTCCCTTAAGGTTTTTTATCTTAGACTTAGTCACCACAAGTAATATTATAATCCCAATAAGACCTACAAAGTGTATGATGACACTAGAAATATAGTTTCCAGTTGCATTTCCAAGATCTCCATTTACAACAACCATTGTAGATAAAACTACACCTGTTAAAATTGAAATTAAATAATTCATATATTTTACCTCCATGCTAGATTAATAAATAATATAACATAGAAAAAAAGTATTAATAATGACATATGTCATATATATAGATATAATTTTTATGTACGTTTATGAAAGGGGTGTTTATATGAAAAAAATAGATGACAGGTTTATTATAAAAACGTTTTATAATAAGTTTAAAATAGATGAATTGTTTGAAAAAGATATGAGTGATGACATAAAACTTCTTAGGTTTGAAAAAAACGAGTATTTATGTAGAGAAGGGGAGGCGTTAGAATATTTTCTTTTTTTAGTTGAAGGAAAAGCTAAAGTATTTAAAACATTGCCAAATGGAAAGTCTTCCCTTCTTAGTTTTTATAATTCACTTGGAGTTATAGGAGACTTAGAATTTATAAATGAAGAAGTAGCATCAGGAACATTGCAAGCACTAAGTACATGTAATTGTTTAGCCATACCTATGGATATAGCTAGAGTTAAGCTTATAAATGACTGTAAGTTTTTAAGATTTTCCTGTTTACGTTTAGCAGAGAAATTAGCTGACATAAGTACGAGTAGCTCTATAAACTTGCTGTATCCACTTGAAAACAGATTAGCAAGCTACATAAACGAGTTAATGATAGAACCTAATTCTGAAATAGAATATGTAGATTTTGATGAAAGTTTATCAGGGGTAGCAGAAAATCTAGGAAGTAGTTATAGACATTTATTAAGAACTCTAAACTTATTGATTGAAAAGAATATTTTAGATAAAGATAAATTAGGATATAAGGTTATAGATAAAAACAAACTAGCAGATTTAGCTGGAGATTTGTATAAGGCTGTATATTTTGAGTAGGGGTATGTATAGATTAATACATATTTTCAAAAATAATGATTGACATTTTAAAATAAAAGGCATACTATAATGTAAAATAATATTAAAACTTCAGTGAAGGGAAGAGTAAAATTTACTAAGTATCCAAAGCGAGTGGAGGTCGGTGAAAGCTCCATGAGAAAAGGAATATTGAAAGACATCCCAGAGAAACTTATCTGAAATAAAGTAGGATGAGTCGGGTTACACCGTTATATGTAATAGAGATGACTTAGAGTTATTTAACTTTAGTCAAGTAGAATGGCACCGTGAATATAGCTTTCACTTCTATCATAGAAGTGAAAGCTTTTTTTATTATTATAGAATAGGGCCCATTCTATGGAACTATTTTGCTTGATAAAGTTATAATATAAGTCAAAAAGGGTGGTACCGCGAATCTTCGCCCCTTGGGATTAATATCTCAAGGGGATTTTTTAATACTTTTAAATTACAAGGAGGATTAATAACATGAAAAGAATTTTGATAAATAAATTAAATAATTATATAGAAAATGAAGTTAAAATTGAAGGATGGATACATCGTATAAGAGCTTTAAAATCAATAACATTTGTAATATTAAGAGATAGAACTGGATTAGTTCAATGTGTTATTGATAATAAATTGATTAATTCAGAAGATATAAAATTAGAATCAGTTGTATCTATAAAAGGTATCGTTAAAGAGAGTAACAATAAACTAAATAACTTTGAAATTGAAGTTAGAAAATTTGAAGTAATTAGCAAATGTAAAGATGAGCTACCAATTGAAATAAACAAAGAAGATTTAAATATAAATCTAGTTACCATGCTAAATAACAGGGTTTTAAGTTTAAGACATGAAAAAATTAATGCTATTTTTAAAGTACAAAATGTAATTGTTAATGGGTTTAGAGAATACTTGATGGATGAAGGTTTTACTGAAATATTCACACCAAAACTTGTTTCAGAAGGGGCTGAAGGTGGAACTGAAGTTTTTGAAGTTAAGTACTTTGAGGATAAAGCATATCTAGCTCAAAGCCCACAATTTTATAAACAGATGATGGTTGCAGCTGGATTTGAAAAAGTATTTGAAATTGGGCATGTTTATAGAGCTGAACAACATGATACAAACAGACATTTAAATGAATATGTAAGTATGGACTTAGAGTTTGGATTTATTGAAAATGAAGAAGATATTATGAAGTTAGAAGAAGATTTATTAAAATTTATAATAAATAAATTAGAAAAAGAAACTCAAAAGTATTTAAATTTACTAAACGTAGAACTTCCAACTGTAAATGGAAGTATTCCAAGGATAAAATTTAGTAAGGCTATAGAGATTTTAAAAGAAGAATATAATAAAACAAATTTAGAAAATGATTTAGATCCAGAGGCAGAAAAATTGCTATGTGAATATGCTAAAGAAAAGTTAGGAAGTGATTTTATATTTGTAACTCACTATCCAAGGGTAAAAAGACCAATGTATACTATGCCATGTGGAGAAAATGAAACACATAGCTTTGACTTACTATTTAGAGGAATTGAGATTACTACAGGAGGTCAAAGAATTCATGATTATGATATGCTAATAAATAATATAAAATATAAAGGTTTAAATCCTGAAAACTATCTAAGTTATACTGAGGTATTTAAATATGGGGTACCTAAGCATGGTGGATTAGCAATAGGGTTAGAACGAATAGTTAGTAAAATATTAGGACTTGAGAATGTAAGAGAAGCAACGCTTATAACAAGAGACAGACATAGGCTGATACCATAAATTAAGTTTGTAAAGGCGTTATCTATAAATAAGATAACGCCTTTTACCTCAATATCTCAATTCAAATACGACAGGAGGGAGTTTTTTATTATCCTTTTTGCCTATAATTTGGTAAAATATAACATTGAGGATAGTTTATATTTCATATTTTTATAAAATATTTTAATGATGTTTCATATTAGGCTATTAAAAATAAAATAGAACAACTATTTAAATTAAATTATTAAAGTAGGTGGTAGCTATAGAAATAAAAAATAAAATTTTAGTTATTGATGACAATAAAGATATTTGTACAACTATAAAAAGTTACTTGAGTAATTATAAGTATAATGTTGATACTGTACAGAATTATAAAGAAGCATTAAATAAGCTAAATCATGATTTTGATTTAATAATACTAGATATAATGATGCCTGATATGGATGGAATAGAAATTTGTAAGATTATAAGAGATAGTATAAATTGTCCTATAATTTTTCTAAGTGCTAGAATTTTGGAAGAAGATAAAATTGAAGCCCTATCTGTGGGGGGCGATGATTACATAACAAAACCTTTTAGTTTGAAAGAGTTAAAAGCGAGAATAGAAAGCCATTTAAGAAGAGAAGAGAGGTTAAAAAACAAGAAATTTTATATGGTTAGCTCAGGAAATATAGTTCTTGATATCTTATCTAATGAAATTTTTTGTAATAGAGAAAAATTAAATTAACTAAAAAGAATACAATATTATAAAACTTTTAATTATGAATAAGAAAGTAGTACTTTCAAAAGAGAAAATTTTTGATAATGTATGGGGATTAAATTCTGAGAGCTATTTAGAAACTATTACAGAAAGTATAAAAAATATTAGGAAAAAATTAAAGATATTAGACAAAGAGAACTCTTATATAACTACAGTTTATGGAAGAGGATATAAGTGGGAAGTAAAAAATGAAAAATAAAACTATAAAACGAGATTTTTACAATTTAGTTTTAAAGATAGTTATATATACAGCTATTTCAATATTAATAACATATATATTAGCTATAATTATTATGAGGTATACAAATGCTAAAACAACAGATTATTATATGAGATATATTTATGAAATAGAAAAGGAAGTAGAAGAAACAGGAGATAGTATTTTAAATGGAAATATTATAGACATGAAAAAATATAGTAAAGAGATTCATGGTGAAGTAATAGACTTAAAAGGAAATCATTTATATGGCGAAAGAGGAATCAAAAATGATGAATTTAACTTGCTAAATTCTATAAATCAAGATAAAGCTATCAATGGTTATGTTTATAGATATATAGGAATAGTTAAAGATAATAATATAAAAGCTATTTACGTTGTAAAAGCTCCTTTTTCTTTTATAAAAATAATTTTGAATCTAGTAAAGGAATTATTATTATATATTTAACAATTTTATTTTCGCCCCTAATATACTTTATAATATACTTATCTTTATTTACTTCTAAATTATATAAATCTATATCAAAAAATATAGAAATGCTTTTAAATGGCTCTGAAAAAATTTGTAATGGAGATTTAAATTTCTATGTTGATGGAGTACAAGGTATAGAATTCAATAAGATTCAAAAATCTTTTAATACTATGGTAAAAGTCCTTAGAGGCAATATTGAAGAACTGTCTAAATTGGATGAAGAAAGAAAAATAATGATTTCTTCTATTGCTCATGATATACGAACTCCGATAACTGTAATAAAAGGCCAAATTGAAATAATAGAAGATTTAAAAACTATTCCTAATTATAATATGGACGACAATATGGATATAATAAATAAAAACTGCGATAAAATGGTTAATTTAACTAGCAATTTATCTTTAATTTATAAAGTAGATGGAGAATGTTTTTTATTAAGAAATGAAGAGATAGATTTAAAAAAACTTTTAAAAGAAAAAGAATTAGAACTGAAAAATATATCTAGAGAAGAGGATATAGATATTAAATTTAAAATAAATTTGAGCAAACAAAACTATATGTTGGACAGTACCATGTTAACTAGGGTATTAGATAATATACTTTTTAATAGTTTAAGGTTTACAAGCAAAGGGAATATAACTCTTAAAGTATATGATGAACCTTCTAATAAAAAGATTAAATTTGAATGTAGTGATACAGGTACTGGGTTCAATGAAAAAGATCCTTCAAAATTTTTCAATGCCTTTTATCAAAGTGAAAATTATAAAAATCATTTTGGGTTAGGTCTTTATATAGCAAAAAAAATTGTTAATAATTACGGTGGACAAATAAATGCATATAATAATGAGTATGGTGGAGCTACTATAGAATTTTACATAGTAGAATTAAAAAAATATAATAATGAATTAAAAGCTGAATGATTGGACATAGTCATTCAGCTTTTTCGTGTCTATAATAATCTAATTAAATTTTTTGATTTCCTTAGAAAAACCTTAGATTTGATTGTTAGTATATTTATATAAAGATAAATAAGGAGAGATAAAAATGAGTGAATATTTCTTAGAAACAAAGAATTTAACAAAGAAATTTAAAGGAGAAGCGGCTGTGGATTCTATAAATTTAAAAATAAGAAAAGCTAGTATTTACGGATTTTTAGGACCCAATGGTTCAGGTAAGTCTACTACATTAAAAATGATTACAGGTCTTTTGTATCCAACTAGTGGAGAAATAATTATTGATGGACATAAGTGGAGTAGAAAAGATCTTAATGACATAGGAGCTCTTATAGAATCGCCAGCACTTTATGGGAATTTAACAGCAAGAGAAAATTTAAAAGTTCACACAAAGCTTTTAAATATACCAGATAGTAAAATAGATGAAGTTTTAAATACTGTAGATTTAAAAAATACAGGTAAAAAAAGAGCAGGAGAATTTTCATTAGGAATGAAACAAAGACTTGGAATTGCTATAGCTCTTTTAAATGATCCAAAACTTCTTATATTAGATGAACCAACAAATGGTCTAGACCCTTTAGGTATAGAAGATTTAAGAAAATTAATTAAATCACTAAAAAATAAGGGAATAACAATTATTTTCTCAAGTCATATTTTATCAGAAGTACATCAACTAGCAGAAGATATAGGAATTATATATAAAGGAAAATTAGAATATCAAAATAAAGTCAATAAAGATGAAGACCTAGAGGCTTTATTTATGAATATTATTACGGTTTAATAAATAAGGAGGATTTTAAAATGATTAATATGCTTAAATCAGAAAATTTAAGATATAAAAGAACTTTTTCACAAAAACTTTTTTATATTGCACCAATGTATATATTGATTGAAGTTTTTAAGATTGAAAGATATGTTTTTACTAATTCAACGAATTGGTGGAGTGTTTTCTTTATGCCATTTTCTATTGCTATTTTATGTTCGCTTATAGCACTTAGAGAAAAAAGGCTGGAAATTATAGAACATTAAAATCTAAAGATATAGATTTAAAAAAGATGTGGATTAGTAAGATTTTAGTTGTATCTTATTATACTTTTTTAGCATCAATTATGTTTGTCTTATATTTGTTAGCAGTTAAATTTATTCATAATAGCTCTTTAATTCCTGTAGGTAGTTTATTTTTAGGAGCTCTTGTAATTTGGATTACAACGCTTATATTAATTCCGATATGTTTATTTTTATCAGAAAACTTTGGTACTTTTTCAGGAATAATTATAACATGTATAGGGGTTTTATGGGGAGTATTAAGTGCACCAAAAGCTAATTGGTACTTATGTCCTTGGAGTTTAAATATAAGACTTATGTGTCCAATTTTAAAATTACGTCCTAATGGATTAATTTTAGAAAGTACAAGTCCTTTACTAGATCCTTCAGTAATATCAACAGGAATATTTATATCTGTTGTAGGGTTTATAGTATTATCGATATTAACTAGTTTATGGTTTGCTAAAAAGGAGGCTCGTTAAAATTATGGATTTAATAAGAGCTATCATATCAAATTGGATGAAAACTAAAAGAACAGCATTTAGATATATAGTAGTATTACTTCCGATACTATTTTCAATATCATTTGTAGCTTATATATATTTTTACAAAATCGACTATACTTTTCAGATTAGAGTGTATACTTTGTATTTTTCAGTTATAAGTGCAGGATTACCAATGATGGCAGGAATTTTAACAGTTCTTAATATTATGGGAGAGGATTCAGCTGGAGAATTTAAAAGATTGCTAATAGTCCCTTTATCAAGAAATACTATATATCTTGGTAAATTGTTTATGATAATTTTAATTACTATAGTAGACATGTTTGTATCTGTAGGAATTTTATTATTAGGTATAAAATTTGTTTATCCAGAAGCATATATTCAATACGGGGTATTTTTACAAGGAACACTTTTTACAACAATAGCGTCATTATTTTTATATGGACTATATCTAATTATGAGCATGAGATTTGGAATAGGACTTACAATGCAAATAACTGTAGGAGGAACACTTTTAGGAGCTTTAATGCAAACAGGTCTGGGAGATAAAGTTTGGAAGTTTATACCATGGGCTTGGCCAGGTAGACTGGGGATTATACCTATATTTAATCTTGAAGGTTATGAGACATTAAAAAATGTAGATAGTAGTATTTTAAAAAATTTATTTATAGAGGTATTAAGTCAAGGTATGGCTATTGCCATTATATCTTTTTTAGTTATATGTATTATTGGACTATTATGGTTTAAACGTTGGGAGGGTATGAAGAGTTCTTAATAATAAATAAAATAAGAAATATTTTAGATTTACGGTTTGAATTTTATGTAGCTGATTTAATGTGATTATATATAAACTATATAGTTCGTATATTGTGAAGTTGTAGAAAAGGTAGATTTAAGGAAGAAATAAATGCTATTGAAATTTATTTATATTTTAATAGCATTTTTCAATAAATATTTTTATTGTTTTAATTTTTAAGAATTAGGTATTTAGTAGGTAAATCCTTTTAGAGAAAATGAGCTATGATTATAATTATATATTTTCTTTTCATATGTGTTCTCTAATTTGTTTTTTATTAGTTTAAATCACTGAGAGGGTATTTTCAATAAAAAATGATTAACATTAGTAAAAAATGTAGTTAAGAAGGTAGTTATATTTCAATTCAGTAATCTAAATAATAAAATATAGAATTACTCATGTATTTTAGGTTGAATATAGTTCCATTTAAATACGACATGAGGGAACTCTTCTATATTATTTAATTTGATACTAGGTACTTCTTATTTTTAATAATAAATTTAATAAAGATTACTAGACCTATTAGAGTAACTAATCCACCAGATATTAAATAAAATGCAATCTCCAAGTTAGTAATATTAGTTACCTTTATATTTAACGTACCAGTAAAATAACTTATAGCTATAAAAATACCTGCAAATAAGTTATTTAGTGAATGTACTGAGATGGATACTACTAAATTATTATATTTTTTATATAGTACACAGCAAGCAATACCAAAGGCCATAGCCCCTAACATCCCTAAAGTTTCGTGGCCAAGTCCAAATATTAAAGAAGATACAATTGATGAAAAAATAAAACTAAATCTCATGTTGAGTCTTTTAAAAAGAACTCTTCTAAAAACTATTTCTTCTAAAATTGGAGCTAATATCACTAATACAATAAGAAGAAGTATCAAGTCCATAAAATTAGTTGGATTTCCCCAAGAATCATTTAAAAGTTCTAAAGCTTTGTTTTGATTAGCAATTGCTAAAATTCCAATACTTAAATTAGCTAGACCAAAAGATAAAAATATCTGAGTACATACCACTTTTAATATTTCTTTTGTATTAGAGACTTTTTTGAAGTTATAAAATCGTTCTTTTAATAAGTTTGAATTTACCTTACCTGATATTAATGTTATGACTAGTATTGATAAAAACATAATAAAAGCAAATTGTATATTACTTAAGGCCATGCCAAAACTTGATAACGAATATAGTATTTCTCCCAAAGAGACTAAAAAGGTTGTTCCAAACCATATTAGAGCCATTTTCCAAATCTTAATTTCTTTCATTACGTCCCCCTTAAAACTTTTGATATTTGATAATTACTTAATTACAAAAACTGGATATATTTAATTATACTATTAATTAATATGTAAGGTATATTTTAAAAATAACTAATGTAACTTTATATAAATGCGACATGAGGGAACTTATTTTAATTTGAAATATTATCTTTTTTACTAAGTTTTGGTAAAATATAACATCGAGGGAGGTTTAAAATGAAAAAGACAATTAATAATTTATTTATTGCGGGGTTTATATTTTATATTTTAGTTGTAGTAGGGGAGATTTTATTTAAATATTCAACTCCATTACAGTTGTTTGGAAATAGGGAATATTTTAGATCTATTAATCTAATTCCATTTAATGATATAATTAATGGTAATTTTAATAAACTAGATATTGTAGGAAATGTGATATTATTTATTCCACTAGGTATTTATTTAAATATAATTAATCCAACATCTAAAATATCTAATAATATTTACATCATAATGGGGACAAGTTTAGCATTTGAATGTATTCAGTATATACTAGGGTTAGGGGCTACGGATACAACTGATATAATTACAAATACTGTTGGAGGCCTTATTGGAATAGGTATTTATACAGTAATTGAAAAGTTATTTAAAAATAAAGTTAAAGTGAAAAACTTCGTAACGATTTGCAGTACGGTTGTTATGGTTTTTGTTGGGATTTTAATAACTGGAATAGTAATGTACAATTAGAATTTTTATATACAAATTTTAAAATAAAAGTATTAAAAAATATATATTTGAGTAATAAAAAGAGCAATTTAAATATTGCTCTTTTTACTTATAAACCTATATAATCTAAAAAACTATTTTTTAATACAGGAACATAAATATCCATAACTGTATCCTTTCTAAAGTGGCATCTCTCATCATAAAACTCAAAATCTATCTTACCCTCATCAAATACATAATCACTTTTACTAAACCAATCTTCAAATATATATTTCCAAGTAGCTTTTATTGTTTTTGCAAAATCATTTTGGGATGAATCGTTGCTTGTATCTACTGGAGGAGTTGTAAAAACGGCATATGTTGCTTCTGGAATTTCTATGGTAATCATATCTTCTGTAACAGATTCAAAGTCATTAACTATTACACCCATAAGGTATATAGCATCTCCATTTTTATCATCAGATGGGATGAACACACCCACTTCACCATGTTTATTTGGTTTTAGAATTTCATACATTTTGCTTTCTAAATTTTCTCCACTGTAATTACTCCAAAATGAAGCAATATCTTTAGTAAAATTTCCATTTGAAATGTTTGTTTGTATACCATACCCTGCAACTTTAAATGCAGGTTTACTTACAATAACAGGATTCATAATATAACCTCCAATTTTATATACTGATTCTTTGTTGAAATAATAGTCCTCCATACGTTTTATATACTGTGTAGGAGTAAATCCATATTCTTTTTTGAATGCTTTTGAAAATCCATTATGTGTATCGAAGCCATATTCCAAAGCTACATCTATAATTCTATTTCCATCAAATAACTTTGTAGCTGCCAATGATAATCTTCTTTTTTTAACATAGTCCATCAAAGTCATACCTTGGCAAATATTAAATATTCTACAAAAATGAAAAGTTGAATATCCACATTTATTTGCAATTAAATCTGGTGTTAGTTCGCTATTTATATTTTCTTCTATGAATTCAATACACTGTGATATAACATCACTATAGTTCAATGCTAGCACCTACCTTCATCACGTGATAATTAAAGTATAGTAACTAAACTAAGGGTATGTTGTTCCTAAATTGCTATGTTCTAAACTTCTTTATTTTATTATACAGTTTAAATAAATATATAACTGATTGAATATAAATACGAAATTATGTATACTTTCTATGTCTAAAAGATAATGTAAGGTTATAAAGTAAAAAACGCTTAAAATACTTTAATTGTACTTTAAGCGTTAATAAGAAATTAGTATCTAAATAATACTATTCTTATTTTGTGACCCAATAATGTTCCATCAATATATATTTCTTTGCTATTAACATCTAGACCTAGTTCAGCATCTAATATATCTGAAAATCCTATGTCTATTTTAGGATTTTGAGGGTTCAGCTCTACATTAACAATTCTTATACCATATAAAGCTACAGCTACTTTAAATTTTAACTCAGCTATATTTACATCTATATCCCAAGATAATAGACCCCATGATCCTTTATATGCGCCAAGCATAGGTAATTCCATAAGCTCAGTACATGTTGGAGCAGTTAAAAATATTTTTTGATCACAAGTAGTTTCCAATTTTACTTCCATAATAAAACACCTCATATTAAAATTTGCTTTAAATTTAAAGCTAATATATAATATGACAAATTACGACAATTTGTGACAATAAATAAAATATTTTAAATTATAATTAATAAAAAATATTAAATTATATTAAAAATGAGAACTAGGATATTAATAAAAACTTAAATATTAAGTATACATATTCAGCTTAAGAACTACAGCTAAAATCACTTTATAAATTTATAATTGGTAATATAATGAAATATATAATATAATCAAAGTTGTTAATTACTAAATAATTATAATTAGCCTCACTTAAAATAATATATAAGTGGGAACCGTAGGAGGAAAATTTATTATGGATTATGGGTTATTAAATAGGGGAAGTTTAATGCTTGGATTAATTGCATGTATACTGCCAATAGGTAATATCATAATGCAAAATAAGGTTGGAAATAGATATTGGGAATTTATGTCTGTAGCCAGTTTTAGTGCGTGTGGGATATCATTATGTTTACAAATTTTTTATATTAACCATTTAGTAAATATAGAGGATTGGACAGCTATGATGGATACTTTAAGTATGGTGTCACTTGGATCTTTATTACTTCTTATAAGCACAATAATACTAAACATTATTGTCTGTAATATATACTTCAATAAAAGATATTAATCTTAATAAACACATGAATAAATACACTCTTTAAATATTGAATAAGGGTATAGAAAACAAAATATAAGATATATCAATATGAATTTTGATAGAAATATAGATAGAAAAGACTAAAAATTTTGAAATTAAAACCGATATGGAAAATAGAGTGTGAGTTGTTATGTAGCTATATAACAACTCACTTAACACAGTAGACTAAAAATAGAAATTAATATAAATTGACTAATAAGAAATGTGTAAATACACTTAAAATTAAATATAAATGAAATTCAGAAATAAAAACTTAATTTAAGATCTGTACTGTATTAAGTTAGTTGTATACAACAGGCGTTTAAGAAATGGGATGAAAAAATAAGTATGGATTGACTTTTAATAAGGAGGTTTTTATGAGTTTAGAAATAATTATTTGTGATGATGATTTTGTACATCGATCTATTTTAAGGGATTTTCTATGTAAGGTTTTAGAGGAAGAGTTTTTAGAGTACAATTTGCTAGAGTTTCCATCAGGAGAAGAATTATTAGAATCGTATCCTAAGAAAGCAGATATTTTGTTTTTAGATATCCAAATGAATGATTTATCAGGAATGGATACAGCTAGAAAAATTAGAGAGTTTGATAGCAATGTAGAAATAATTTTTACAACAGCTATAGCTCAGTATGTGTTTGAAGCATATGAGGTCAAGGCTTATAGATATTTACTTAAGCCACTTGAATATGAAGAAATTAAAAGACAATTAAAGCTTTGTATATCGGAGTATTTAAACAGACATAGTATAGTATCTATAGAGTCTAGAAAAGAAACTATAGTTCTTCCAGTAGACGAAATTTTATATGCTGAGGTTCAAAGAAAAGAAGTCACTATATACACAAAGGACAAGACTTACACAATTGAAGTTAGTATGAAAAAAGTTGAAAGAAAACTTTTAAATTATAACTTTTTAGGTGCCATCACAGCTATTTGGTTAATTTAAAGAAGGTAAATGAATTAAGAAATAATTCTATCATAATCAATGATATTGAAATCCCTGTAAGTAGAGGTAAATATAAAGAGTTTAAAGTTAGACTTACAAGCTTATTAGGGAGCTCGTTATGTTAAACAGCCGTTTATTTTGGGAAATTGTTATCACGATTTCTTCAATAATAGAATTATGGGGATGTAAAAAGATTTTTGATTATACAAGTGAAAAAAAAGTTAGTAAAATTAAAATCAACATAATTATGTTGTTTATTATAGCTTTTATGCTTTTTTACTACATACAGAGATATATCCAAATAGCAGAATAACAATATCTATAATATTAACTTTTGTTTTTTACATTACAACTTATGATATAGATTTTTACACAGGGATAGTAAACATACTTATGTATTGGATGGTTTTATTAGGAATAGATGCATTAAGCATGAGTATTATAATAGATGCTAACTCTATTAAAGATATGAGCAGTTTGCTTTCAAATAATGTTTACAGATTAGAATTTATTCTATTATGCAAAATTCTTTTGATTTTTTACATAGGCATATACAAGATAAGTAAAAGTGAAATTAAAATAAATAAGAAAGATATTTTATGCATAGTAATACCTATAATTGGGAACATTACATCATTTTTCATTGTATTTAAATATTTATTTAAATTTTCTCAACAAGGTTTAATAAGTGAAATTCATATATTAAACTTTTCTATACTATTATTTTTGTCAAATATTTCAATTATTTTAGTTATAAGAAAAATTAGAAGAGACAGTAAGTTATTGGCAGAATATAAAGTAATGAAAAAAAGTGTAGATATGCAGTATAAGTATTATATGAAAGTTAAAGATAACCAATTAAAAACAAGGCAGTTATACCATGATATGAAAAACCATATTATATGCATAAAAAAACTCAATGAAAATGGATATAGTTCAAATAATTATATAAGTAACTTAGAAAATCAGCTAAAAAGATATGATAACACATTTGATAGTGGAAACATGTTGCTTGATATAATTTTGAGTGATAAGAAAGAGCTTTGTGATAGAAATAATATAAATTTCAATTGTAATATAAACTTTAATAAGTGTAATTTTATTGAGTTAGAAGACATATGTAGTATTTTTCAAATGTGCTAGATAACTCTATTGAAGCATGTGAAAAGATAAACGATTGTAATAAGTATATATCTTTGGAAGGTAAGATAATAGAAAATTTCTTTGTATTAAAAGCAGAAAATTCTAAGGCTAATAAGATAAATATTAAAGATAGAAAAGTTATTACCGATAAGAAAGATAAGTTTTTACATGGATTAGGAATAAAAAGTATCAAGCAATCAGTAAAAAAATATAATGGAGAAGTTGTAATAGATTATACAGAGGATAAATTTATTTTAAATATTTTAATACCAATTGTACTGTATAATGACAAGTTATACTAAAATTAAGACTTTTAGATTTTTATGTGTTATAAAATAATTAAAGTATTTCAAGGGAGTCAATATGATAAAGCTTTTGTCAGATAAGATAGCATATTTTTTAGAGGATAGAAATTTGATAGAAAGTGAAGATAATGAGGTATGTTCTTTTGGACTTGAAGTATTAATTTCTTCACTAATAAATTCAATTTTAGTATTAGCTCTAGGAATTATTCTAAACAAGTTTTTACAAACACTAGTCTTTGTAGGATGTTATTGCTACATTAGACAATATTCAGGTGGATATCATGCAAGCAGTCATACAAAGTGTATTTTGACCTTTCTGTGTATGTACCTAGCGACTATTCTAATTGCCGATAGCATACACGACATACACTTAAAAGTGATGATAATAGCTATAAGCATACTTAATTGGACTAGTATATATTTATTATCACCTGCTGAGCATGCTAACAATCCTTTAAGTAATGATGAATTAATTAGAAATCAAAAAAAAGCAAGAATTAGAGTTACAGTATTTTTATTATTTACAATTATAGGTTCACAAGTCCAACAAGTATATGAGTATACGGTGTATAGTGCATTAGCATTATGTTGGATAAACTTTATGCTCATTTTACAAGTAATTAAAAATAAGGGGGACACAAAATATGAAAAAACTGTTAGATAAAAGCATGAAATGTGTTGGAGATATGGCTATGTCTGTAGCAAATTTATCTGCTAACAAAACTTGCTTATGGTATAGCTACCAACCAAAAGTACCAAAAAAATTAAAAAGCCCTAAATAAGTTTCTTTATTTACCCTAAATAAGTTTCTTAATTAAATAAAAGAACTAACTCGATTTTTATTAATAAAAGCCAAGTTAGTTCTTTTTTACGCATGAAACAATTGAAATAAAGAACTAACTTTTAAATATATTTGATTGATTTGATTTAAATTTTACTCAAGGGATAATAAGTTTTTTAGGTAGCATGTATTCATATTTTTATGAATTTTGAAGCAAGTTATACTATATACTTGCAAGTTGTGTATATTTATTGATGATTAAAATTTACAGTGATACTTTATAACTGTGAAAGGGAAAACAACTTATAAGACATTTACAATAAAGCAAAATTTATTAAATTGTTTTTTATAAATCTCTTTTATCAAACTTATAAAAACTTAAATTTTGAGACTTAGACTTTATTTTTAAAATTAAATTATCTGAGTTAAAGATTTAAACTTAAAAGTTAAATTAAAGGGAGGAACGTTATGGTCAATAAATATTTATATTGGAGTAAGGATTTAGAAATAAGAAAATATGAGACTGGTAGATCATTATTAGCCATAAAAAATAATTATAAAAATGAAAGATTAACTAGAGATGATATTCAGACTTATAAATTAAATAACAATACTGTAGAGATAATAGGATTAATCGATGGAACAAAGACATATGAAGAAATTATATATTTACTATCAACAAAGCATAATGAAAGCAGCAAAAAAACTAGAGAGAAACTATCTATGTTTTTAAATAAGATAACAAATTTGTATGGAATTAAAATCAATGAACAAGAATCTACACAAAAAATTAATATGAATATAATAGAAAAATACATATATCCACATGTTGCATCAGTTGAGATAACAAATAAATGCAATGTAAAGTGTATGCATTGTTTTGGAAATTTTAGTTGTATAGAGACGAGTTGTATAACACTGGAACATATAAAAGGAGTGTTACATGATTTAAAAAATATAGGTGTTAAAAAAATAGAGTTTACAGGTGGAGAATCTACAGTTTATACAAATATTAAAGAAGTATTATTACATGCAATTAAGTTAGACTTTGATAATATATCACTTTTGGTAAATGGAGTAGGGATATCAGATGAAATTGTAGATATAATCATTAAAAACAGTTCGAAAATATATACAAAAGTTGATTTACATAGTTTAAATAATGATTACTTAACATGGTTTTCTAAAATTCCAAATATTTTAGATACAGTAAAAAGTAATATAATAAAGCTTGCTAAGAGTAACGTAAAAATGAAGGTAGAAACAATAGTTACAAGAAAAAATATCCATGAAATTGAAGATATTGCAGAGTGGGTACACAATTTAGGGATTAGAGATTATCAAATCAGACCTGTAACTTTTATGGGAAGGGCAGAAAATGCTGATAGTGAACTATATTTAAATATGCAGGATTTTAAGTATGTAAATGATATATTGGGAAAATAAACAAAAAGTATAAAAGTAATGTATCTTTTACAGAAGGAAGAAGGTTTATAAGCAAAGGTTTTGGCTTTTTAACTCCTCATTTAGGAATTTCTTATAATGGAGATATAAACATTTGTACAATGGATAAAATAGAGTATTTTAATAGTAGGATAGGAAATATATTTGAAAAGAGTATAAAAGAAATTTACTATGAAAAATCTGAATATATAAAGGACTTCTTAAATTTAGGAGACCCTATATTTAAATCAATAGACCGCAAAGATTGTGAACATAGAAGTTTTTATAGTAATTAAAAGTGTGATAGAGAATTAAATTTTTAAAGGTGAATAAAATGGAAAATATTTTAGCAGTTGAAGGACTTAAAAAAGATTTTGGAGATTTTGCTTTAGATGATATAAGTTTTACACTAGAGGAAAATTGTTTTACAGCATTTATCGGAGTTAATGGATCTGGAAAAACAACAATGATTAAGACTATTTTAGGACAAATACTTAAGGATTGTGGGACAATAAGTTTTTTTGATAAAGATATAAACATGAATGAAAATGAAATTAAGAATATGATAGGAATTGTATTAGATGAAGGATATTTTTACAATAATCTATCTTTAAAAGAAATGAAAAATATAATTTCTTCTGCATATGAAAATTGGGATGAGGAAGTTTTTAATAATTATGTAAAAAGATTTAATTTAAAATTAAATCAAAGGATAGAGGTTCTTTCAAAAAGTATGAGGATGAAATATTCAATTGCAATAGCACTTTCTCATAAAGCAAAATTTTTAATAATTGATGAACCCACCAGTGGTATTGAATCATCACTAAGAAATGAATTGATGGACATCCTAGTAGAGTTCATAAAAAATGGAGGTAAAGGTGTCTTTTACGCCACTCATACAACGTTAAATTTAGAAAAAGTAGCTGATAAATTAATTTTAATAGATAAGGGACAAATTATTTTTAATGAAAGGAAAGATGCATTGATAAGTTCGCACAAAATTATTAAAGGAAAACAAAATATACTAAATGAAGAGGTAAAGAGATCCTTCATAAGTTTAAATTATTACGGAGAGTACTTTGAAGGTATTATACATGACACACCAATTTTTAGTAACAAAAATTATGATATAACAATTATAGAGCCAACTATAGAGGATATAATGTCAGCTTATATAGAAGGGAGAGCATACGAATGTTTAACCTTCTAAAAAAGACTTTATAATGATTAAAAACTTTTGGCCATTTTTCATAATGTTTTCAATTTCAGGGCCGATTTTTATTAACTATCAAACAAGAGGATTTGATAGTAGTTTTATAAGTTTTATTATTACGATACTATTTTTGGAGTTTATATTATATGGGTCAGTATCTAGACTAGAAGAAAAAACAAAGGATGCATACTACTAACAACAATTCCATATTCTCGTTCAGAAATAGTTAAATCTAAATACTTATTTATAGCATCAATATTTATCATAACGTATGCACTATACATATTAGCAGCATTAATAACACCTATAGAAATGAAATTTTTAAGTATAAACTCTATACTAACATCATTCTTAGTCATATCAATCTTTTTTGGAGTTTATATTCCTATACAGTATAAATATGGAACAGAAAAAACAAAGTACATATCTTCTTGCTTTGTTTTAATTTCGCCACTTTCACTTCCAGCAATCGTAAAATGGATTCAAAGTAAGCATATACATTTAAATATAATAAATAGGGTTCCCAATATTGTAAAATACATTATTTTAATAATACTGTCTTTAGCTATTTTAGCAATATCTATAAAAATATCTATAAATATTTACTCTAAAAAAGATTTAGTATAAGTGTGTAAATAGTATTATAGTTTATACATTAATACTATTTACTTGTATAATTCAAAAAATATATATGAATAAATAAAAATTGAAGGGAGTTGGTTATTATGACATACAAAGCATTAGAACTAAGTTATTTAAAAGTATCACATCCTATTCGTAGTTTGGTGCAAGCATATGCATATTATAATCAATGCACTCCTTTTGGAATTTATAAAGAGAATGTTATGGTAGGATATGTCATGGTTATTTATGATTATGATGAAGATATGTATAATATTTGGCATATGATGATTGATGAAAAATACCAAAATAATGGATATGGAACTAAAGCTTTGTAGTTATGTTTAGAATATATAAGATCAAAGCCATTTGTACGATCAAATAATGTTATGTTAACTTGTAACATAGAAAATAATCATGGAATTCACATTTATAATAAGTTAGGGTTTAAGGAAATCGGCAACTAAACAATTAAAAGGGAGGTAAATTGTTATCTCCCTTTTTTAGTATAAAGAATATTATATGGTGGAATTTACTAAAATTAGATTACTATTTATGATATTCTGTATTATATATAGTATATAGTTATAAAGGCTAAAATAAAAAATATTAAAGAGATTGTAGATTTTTCATGGGAGCTTGAGTGTTGTAAAGATAGGTGAGGTTTAAGCAAATATATACATATCGCTCTTATAACCTAAGCTTATAAAAGAAATTTGGGATGAGAAAAATCCATGTTTAATAATGATAAAAAGTGTTTTGAATTATAGTTATTTCATAAATAAAACTTATAAAAAACTAAGTTATAATTGTGAAATAACTATATTAAATTAAAGTTATAACAAATATATTAATTTTATTTAATATTATTAAACTTATTAGTGAGGCTACTATAAATATACGGTATATAAAAGGGAGAATGTAAAATGAAAGTAGTTTTTATAAGACATGGTGAATCTGACTATTTACCTTGTGAAGAAAGAGGATTTATTGGACATGGTAGAGATTTAGCTCAATTATCAAGTTTAGGGATTCAACAGGCAGAAGGAGTTTCTAAAAATACAGATTTGTGGGATTGTGAGGTTATACTATCCTCCCCGTATACAAGAGCATTGCAAACTGCCGCTATTATCTCTAGAAATACAGGTATAAAAATAGAAGTAGATGTTGATTTACACGAATGGTGCCCTGATAAAACATATCAATATAAGACATTAGAACAATTAGATGAGCTACATAAAGATTTTGTGAGATGTAAAGGGGAATATTCAAATGGAGATAAAAGGAATTGGGAAACAATTAATGAAATTATAGATAGAGTTATACCCGTATTAGATAAGTACCTTGAACGTGGATTTAATAACATTATAATTGTTGCACATGGGGGAATTATTAGAAGGTTTATAGGAGAATCAAACATAAAATATTGCACCCCATATGAGGTAGATTATAATAAGGAGTATCAATGTATAGGGTGGATTGATTAATATTAAAATTAATAAATAACTAAGTTATAATATAGTTTAGATTAAAAATAAATTATGTTTAGTTTTAGTTAAAATATAAGTTTGAATTGGAAAATCAGTGAAATCAAAGCTTACAGATAGTAATGATATTGTAAGTAAATTGATTACAATGAATAATATGAAGAAAAGTTTTAAATTTAGGGTTGCTTTATTATAAATATATACTCTTAATGACAATTAAAAACAGGTAAGGTATAGTATATTTAAATAAACTTATAAGTTATATAGAATTAATAAACTGGGGGAGTAAGAAAAACTAATATGATAAAAATTAGAAAATACGGATATATTTTTATGATGTTTATGTTTATAATAATAGGTTTTTCTATAAACTTTTTATTTAAACAAATGGATTCAGCATTAAAACCTATAGAATTTAAAGATAATGAAATTAAAATAACTCATAAGACATATAAAGTAAGCAATATAATGGATGTAGAACTATTAGATAAAGTAATTTTATCTGGGGGATCAGGTAGTAATACTCCAAATACAAATAATGGAGTTTATAAGGTTAATGGAGATAAGTTTGAGTCTGAAGTATATATACATAAAAATGTAAGTCCATTTATAAGAATAAAAACCAAAGATTCAGTAATTGTGTTTAATGAAAATAAAGCAGATGAGACGGTAAATACTTATAATAGATTGATTTATTTAATAAAAATAGTAATTAGATATACACTAGCAATTATAACTAATAATATAAAAGGTTCATAAAATTAAATAACAATATGCAACTTATATAGTTTATGAGGAAATAATTAAAAGAGGTATTACTTTTATCTTTAGATAAATAGTAATACCTCTTTTGTATGTTAAAAAATATAAGCAAAGACTAAAAATATAATAAAAATATTAAAAATAATACAAATTTTATAATTTTTCTGCAATTTATACCATATAACAACAACATATACTTAAACATTGAATTCAATAAGATTTTGGAATAAAGTAACCTTATACAAGGAATTAGATTGATTTAAGTTTTAACAGATACACAGATTAAAATTTCATATTTCCTTAAATTTGAGCTAAATAAAGACATATTTTAAGTGAAAATGAATTTTAATAAATTAATCAAATGAAAAAGGAGGGGTATATTAATGAAGTTTATAAAAAAACCAGCAAGAAAATTTGAAGAAGGATTCTGTTTTGGATGGGAATGCAGTCAAGAATGTTTTGGGAACTGTCCAAGCAACTGTATGGGTACTTACGGTACTTGTACAACTAATAATAATGGATGCATAGTTAACAATGGAAATTAAATTTAAAATGAATTTTAATAATTAATCAAATGAAAAAGGAGGGGGAATATTAATGAAATTTATAAAAAAACCAGCAAGAAAATTTGAAGAAGGATTCTGTTTTGGCATGGAATGTAAAGATCAATGCTTTGGGAATTGTCCAAGTAACTGTATGGGTACTTACGGTACTTGTACAACTAATAACAATGGATGCATAGTTAATAATGGAAACTAAGTTTAAAGTAAATAAAAACAGGAATATCTAAAAATAGAATAAAATTAATTGAAAAATTATGATTGTAAGCTCATTTATATATTTAAATATAGAAGTATTTTATTCTGTTTTATTGTTTGAATTTATATTCCTTGTATCTTGTTAAAGGGATAGATAAATGATTTACACTGAATAGTCAAATTTATAACAAATTATTATAGTGGAAAAGAAAAAAATAATTAATTAAATTATATTGCATGAAGTTTATACTTTTATGTTAAATTTCTTTTCCACTATAAATGATAAATAATTAGATAGTTATAATCCAGACTCCTGTAAAAAAATTTAAATAAATTAAAAAATTTTCGGTAGAATTTATAACTATATTTTAAAAGGGGATACAAATGAAATTTATAAAAAAACCAGTAAAAAGATTTGAAGAGGCATATTGCTATACTAGCTGTACATCATATTGTGGAACAAACTCTGGATGTGTTGACTACAGAGATGGAAACTATATATTTTATTAAATGAAAATAGGAGGATTAGAAAATGAAATTTATAAAAAACCAGCAAGAAGATTTGAAGAAGGATATTGTTTTTTAAGTTGTAGTCAAGACTGTGGTTCTTTATGTGGAATGAACTGTGGCACTTATTCAGGCTGTGGAACAAACTCTGGATGTATAAGTTATCACCCAGCATAAGGAGCAAATAAATTTTGCTAATAAAAATAGGTGGAGTAAAAATATGAAATTTATAAGAAAACCAGCAAAAAGTTTGAAGAAGGATATTGTTTTTTAAGTTGTGATATTGACTGTAATAATTACTGTTCATTTAATTGTGGGGTATACAGTTGCAATATATTTATGTATTAATTTTAGTTTAATTAAAAAGAAGGGGAATACAAATGAAATTTATAAAAAAACCAGCAAGAAAATTCGAAGAAGGATATTGTTTTTTAAGTTGTAATCAAGATTGTGGTTCTTTATGTGGAATGAACTGTGGTACTTATTCAGGCTGTGGAACAAACTCTGGATGTATAAGTTACCATACATCATAGTGAATTATAAATTTTACTAAGTGAAATTAGGAGGAACAAAATATGAAATTTATAAAAAACCATCAAAAAGATTTGAAATAGGGTACTGCTATTTCAGCTGTATGGGATACTGTGAGTCTAATAGTAGCTGCATGCCCTATAATTGTGAGTCTCTATCATGTACAGGTTTTTTTTAGAGAAAGGAGAAGGCTAAATGAAATATATTGTTAAACCAACAGGTTATAGACATGGGTTTTGTCTATGTACAGAAGATTGTGCCTTCACTATGTGCATATATTACTGTTCTTCTAACACTAGTCCAGAATGTCCATCGATGTGTCAGCTAGACATATGTTATTACTATTAAAAGTAAGTAGATATACTATAAGCCTTAAATATGAAATTAAAAAATCGAATAATGTTATTCATTACAGAGTAATATGAATTTTAGATAAAGGGAGAGTATGAAATGAGATATATTATTAAATCAATAAACTTTAGAGATGGATTTTGCTTTGACATTGGAAGCATATGTACAAAATATACATGTACTAATGTTTGCAGTAGTAATTGTGGGATGGTTTGTAACACTAATTGCGATAGCTTTAATAAATAATACAGATAGGCGGAGATTTAATTAGCATTTTATGATTAAAATTTAGGTTTAAAGCACGAAGTCATTTAATAAAAAAGTATAAATACAATATTGGGGAGATGAAAGGATCAACTATGAAAAAATCTAAATACAACAAAATAATAGAATTAGAAAATGGAAAAACAATAGCATTTAATAGCTTAACTTGTGCGTTAGCGGAAGTAGATGAAGAATTTATGAATGTATTAGAAAACATAGAAAATATAGATACAGATAAAATCAGTGGAAACATGAAAGAGTTAGTTGGAAATATGTCAGATGGAAACTTTATAATTCAAAATGAAATAGATGAATTAAAACTAATAAAGTATAGAAATTACAGTGGGAAATTCTCAAAAGGCGGTCTAGGATTAGTAATTGCTCCAACATTAGCATGTAACTTCGCTTGTCCTTATTGCTATGAAACTCCAAAACCAGGAATGATTAGTAAGGAAGTTCAAGATTCTTTAATAAAATTGGTAGAAGAAAATGCTAAACGTAAAAAAAATATTAGTATTACTTGGTATGGAGGAGAGCCTCTATTAGCTAAAGACATAATAGCGGATTTTTCTAAGCAAGTTATAGAGATAACTGAAAGAGAAGGAGTTCATTACTCATCATTTATTGTAACAAATGGATACTTAATAGATGATGAAACGGTTCAAATGTTTAAAGATTACAGAATTAATGGAGCTCAAATTACAATAGATGGTCCTCCGAGTATTCATAACCAAAGAAGAATACTAAAAAATTCAAAGGATGAGACATTTGATAAAATAGTAGACAATGTAAAAAAACTTATAGATGGTGGAATTACAAATGTAGCTATAAGAATAAATATTGATAAAACTAATATAGATCATATTGAGGAACTTTTACAAATTTTAGAGAAAAAAGGCTTAAAAGGTGCAAATATTAGTTTGGGTCATGTTAGTGCATATACAGATGCTTGTAGCTCTATAGCAAGTAATTGCTTAAGCATAAAAGAATATGCAGAAGAAGATAGTAAATATCAAAAGGTACTTTTTGAAAGAGGATACAAAGTAGCAGGGGTATATCCATATTACCCAAGTATAAAAGCAAATTACTGCTGTGCTGATAATACAGGCGCTTATGTAATTGATCCAGAAGGATATATGTATAAATGTTGGAATGATATAGGAAATATAGATAGAGCAGTTGGAAATGTTGCTAGACTTAATGAAAAAACAGAAGAAAAGATGCATGCAATGAATATGGATTATATCATGTGGTCTCCTTTTGAAAATGAAAAATGCATAGAATGTGAAATATTACCGATATGTATGGGTGGATGTCCATATAATGGATTAATAAATAATGATCCAAAGTGTGAAAAATGGAAATTTAGTCTTGAGCAAACAATAATTTCTACATATGAACAAAATGGAGAAATGGGATGTGAAAAAGGATGTTGTAGCTGTGGATAGAATTAACTTTTACGCTAGAGATTTAAGAGTATTAAAAGGGATTAGAGATTATTCAGATTTTTATAATAGAGTAAATAAAATAAGAAAGATATTCGATTTTGATAAAAAAATTGTAATAGATGTATTTGATGATTTACAAGAGTTAGAAAATTTGCTTGAAACAAAAGTACCTAAATGGGTAATAGGGACAAGTTTCAATAATGCTATTTTAATCTTAGACTATGACAAGTGGAAGACATCAAATAATGAGACTGTTGAAAACTTAATACTACATGAATTTATTCATGTAGTATTAAGTTTAAAATCAAAAACAAATTTACCTGCTTGGTTAAATGAAGGACTAGCTGTATACTTTTCAGATCAATATCATTCTTTTAAAAATCAAAATTTTGATAACAATATCAACATTAATTTTTATGAAGTTGATTATAGTCATGGAAATATATACTTTATATCTATGTGTGTACTTATTAAATTAATTGATAAGTATGGTATAGAAAAAGTTATTCATGAGGCTTTAAATACTAAGGACTTTGAAAAAAATGTAATTTTTAATAATGAAAACTTACTAAAAGTTATTAATAGTAAGTAAGTATAATTTTACAAATACTTTAGGGAGAAGATATGAAAAAATTTATAAAAGACTTATGGAAAATAGCAAAAATATATAAGTGGTATGAGCTTAAAGGGCTAGTATATACTATTTTATATACAATTGCCGTATTTGAGGTCCCATTGATTTTTAAAGATTTAGTGGATAACGTAATTCCGAGTGATTCTTTAAAGAATTTAATTGTAGGTATTCTGATGTTCTTTTGTGTTTGTATATCCCAACCTATATTTGGATATTTAAAGAATATAGTATTTATGAGTGTTAGTGAAAAAATGACTATATTATTTAGAGAGAAAATGTTCAATAAAATTATAAATGCTCCTATAGATTTTTTGATAATAGCAATAATGGAGCTATTGTTTCTAGGATAAGTAATGATGGGAAAAGTATTAGTGAGTTTATTGCTAATTTTTTTATTGTTATTTTAAAAAATATAATTTTAATAGCTATGGTAATAATTCAAATGTTATTTTTATGTAAGGAAGTAACACTAATAGTTATTTTTTTATATTCGATTTATTTCTTCTTTAATTGGAAAATATCAAAGAAATTTACTCCCATGTCGAGAGAAATTCAAAAGAGTTATGATGAAATATGCATAAAAATCAATAGAAGTGTTGGATCTATAAACACTATAAAAGCTTTTAATAGAGAAGACCAGGTAAAAAAGGAATTCAAAGAAATAATAGAACAAAACTATTTAAATAATATTAATTTTAAAAAATTAAATATGCTAATGGGAAGTATTAGTAATGCAATAATGATAACCTCACTATCTATTATATATGGTATGGGAAGTTTTTTTGCTATGAATGGAACAATTACTATAGGAACAGTAATTGCACTAGGTACTTACTTCCAAATTTTAGTACAACCAGTTTATGAAATATTAAATAGCAATATAGACATACGAAGTATAATGCCTATATTTGATAGAATTAATGAATATATTGACTTAGAAACTGAAAAATCTAGTGATGGAAATAGCGAAATTGTATCTATTGAAGAAATAGAAATGAAAAATGTTAGCTTTAAATATAAAAATGGAAGTCATGCTTTAAACAATATTAATTTAAAGCTACCATCAAAAGGAATATTTGCAATTGTAGGAGATTCTGGAGCAGGAAAAAGTTCTTTAATAAAATTATTAAGTGCATTTTATAATTCATATGATGGAGAAATAATCATAAATAAAAAAGAACTAAAATCGTATGGGGTAAGTGATATCAGAAGCGTTATAAGTTTGGTTTCTCAAGATATAGAATTACTTAACAAATCTATTAAAGATAACATAAAAATGGGAAGAGACATAGAAGAAATACAAATAAAAGAAGTTATTGAAAAACTTAATTTAGAAGAAACAATAAATAAATTAGATTCAAGATATGAAACTATAATAAATGAAAGAATTAATTTATCAGGTGGAGAAAAACAAAGGATATCTATTGCTAGAGCTTTAGTTGAGGATTCTCTAGTCTATATTTTTGATGAGCCTACAGCAGCGCTTGATACTATTAATGAAAAAAGAGTAAAAGACATCTTAGAAGAATTGTCAAAGAAACGACTTGTGATAATAGTAACTCATAATTTAAGTTTATTGAATAAAGCAGATTGCATCTATACCATGAAAAATGGAGAAATAGTAGAAAAAGGAAGTTATGAAACTTTGATTAAAGGAGATACATATTTTTCTAAACTTATTAATGAACTTTCTAAAAAATAATATTGTACTTTTAATATAAAGGGAGAAAATAATGAAAAAAACTTTTATAAAAGGCGGAATAGGATTTTCTAAAGAACATGAGAATGAATATAGTGAAGAAGCAGTTTTAGAATACAGTTTTAAAATTGAAGGATGTAAGTTAGTTATAAAGAATAATTGTAGTTTATTAAAAATAAAAAAACATAGTTCCTCTCAGGTTATAATAACTATGAATAAAAAACTTAGTGGAACAAATGAAAAAGAATTAAAGGACACATTAGATAGTATTTACTGTGAAGTTCAAGACGGAGATATATACTTAAATCCATTATTCAAAAGTAAGGAAAGTATAACTGCTACAAATATTGAAAGTATAATTATGATTCCTGAAAATATTAATTTTCTTGATGTCAGAAGTAAAATTGGAGATATTATATTAGACAATGATTATGATAGATTAGATATGGATATAAATATTGGGGATTTAGTTTATACTGGAGAGATAAAACAGTGCTATATAAATTCTAAAATAGGAGACATTAGATTAAATCTGAAAAATATCAAAGATGGGTATGAATATCATATTAATAAAGATATTGGGGACATAAAAGTTACTATTCCAAAAGGAAGTAAAATTAATATTGATGGAATTGATGAAAAAGATATAAATGGAAAATTTGATATTCAAATTGATAATAACGGAGCTGTATTTGAGATAAAGAAAAAAGTATCAAATGTAACTATAGAGAGTTAAAACAATAGAACAAAGCGAATATAATCCAATGTTTAAATTGTAAAATATCAAATCAAAACTATGTTATAACTTAGTTATTTATTGATTTAAACTAAATTATATAATATTAAAATAATAGATATTATTTTAATATTATATAGTTAAAATTGCAATCCAGTTAAATCAAAGATTACAAATAGTAATAATATTGTAAGTAAGTTGATTACAATAAATAATGTCAAAGGAGTTTATAAAATTATGAACTCCTTTTTATTGCAATTAAAGATTTTATATACAAAACTAGTTTTTTAATAATTTGTTTTTTATAAGTAGGACGAAATATTAAAAAATTCAAAACTATATAAATATATCAATTACTAAACAAATGACTTTATAAAAGGTTGAACCTGTGCATGATGTTTAGTTATTAATATGAAGGGTAATAATTGAGGTGCAAGTAAAAATTAGGTCAAAGTAAAAATAAAGAACTTTATCATGCGATAATTTTTATGGATAGGTATTTTTACAAAGAAATAAACTTTCATAAGTAATTCATAAAAGTATGATATAATTTCAAAATACTTTTAAATGGAGGTGACCGATATGGCATTATTAGAGCTAAAGAATATTTATAAAAAGTATAAGTTAGCAGGAAATGAAGAGTTTACCGCTTTGAAAAATATCAATGTATCTTTTGATAAAGGTGAACTAGTTTCAATCATTGGGGAATCGGGAAGTGGAAAATCTACATTGATGAATTTAATCGGAGGATTAGATTCAAATTTCGAAGGAGAACTCTTATATAAAGGAAGAAACATAGGTACCTTCAAAGAATCTGAGTTAGTAAATTATCACAAAGAAAACATAGGATTTGTTTTTCAAAGTTTTAATTTAATTCCACATTTAAACTTATTAGATAATGTATCAATGGCTATGACTTTATCTAATGTAGATTCAGAAACTAGAAAGAAAAGGGCGTTAGAAGTATTAACTGATATGGGGCTAAAAGATCATGTTTATAAAAAGCCTAACCAAATATCGGGAGGACAAAAACAGCGTGTTGCTATAGCGAGAGCATTAGTAAATGATCCAGATATTATTATTGCAGATGAACCTACTGGAGCCCTTGATGCAGAGACTACAAATCAAGTATTAGATATAATTACAGAAATAGCACAACGTGGTAAGTTGGTAATTATGGTAACTCACTCTGAAAAAGTGGCTGCATATTCTAGCCGTGTTGTAAAAATTGATAATGGTGAGATTGTAGGAGATGAGGAAGGAAGAACCCTTAATCATATAGAAGAAAGACAAGTTATCAAAAAGAATAAGAAAAATAAAAACTTAGGGCTTTTCTCTGCAATGAGATTGTCTTTATTAAATATGAAAGAGAAATTTTCTCGTAACTTATTAGTTGCTCTAGGGTCTAGTATAGGGATTATGAGTGTAATTTTAATGATGTCTATTGGAAATGGAGTCACAGGATATGTTACAGATAAAATGAATAGCTTTGTGAATCCTGAAGTAATACAGGTAAATAAACCTGCTGAGAATAAAACTAAATCAACAGAAAATATGTCTATAAAAGAACAACAAGAGGCTCAGTCAGAGCAAATGATGAATGGATTGAAATCTACACCTATTACAGAGAATGATATTAACAAACTAGAAAAAATTAATCATGTAGATTCTGTAGAGAAAGGTTATAATCTAACTGCAATGGGATCAAACTATATAACTTATGACGGTAAAAAGGCAATGATTATGGACTTTATGTCAACTTCATCAAACTTAGTTGAATCTAACTTATCAAAAGGAAAGATGCCTAAAGATGGAGAAATCTTAATTTCAGACATGATTGCTAGCGAGTTAGGTGATGATATAGTAGGAAAAACAGTAGATGTTAAACTATTAGTAAATGAAAAGATAATAACAGAAAGCTTTAAGGTAAGTGGGGTATATGAAGGCACAGGAAATATGGCCTATATGCCTTATAATTCTATAAGTTCATGGTTTAGCAAAGAAGGGATTAATTTAGAGCCAAACACAGTTTATCTACATGCAGATGACAAATCTAATACAGACTCAATTAAGAATGCAGTGAAAGATTTAGGATACACAGGATCAATGCAAGAGTCTATGATTGAAATGTTTACAGATATGATAGATATGTTATCTTACGTGTTAACCGGAGTAGCTGGAATATCACTAGTTGTTTCAGCAATTATGATCCTTGTTGTACTAAATATAAGTGTTGTTGAGAGAACTAAAGAGATAGGAGTATTAAAGGCTTTAGGAGCAAGATTAAAAGATATACGCCGTATATTTGTAACAGAAGCATTTTTACTTGGCATATTTGGTGGCTTAATAGGTATTGGAGCAAGCTATGGGATAGGGGCAATAGCAAACCACTTTACTAGAACTACATTTGATTTTAATGTTGTAAGAATTACTCCTACATATGCACTAGCGGGTATATTAATTAGTGTAGTGATAAGTATGCTAGCTAGTTTCTTACCAGCTAATAAAGCGGCAAGATTAGATCCAGTTGAATCTTTACGTAGAGATTAATGTATATTGAATGAATTAAAATTAATCAAATGAAATAAATTAATATAAATAGCTGAAGTCATTACTATAGGACTTCAGCTATTTTTTATTTTATAAATTAATAGGTATAAATATATTACTTAAAACTTAGCGGCTTTTAAGTTTTTAAATATAAACTAAAAATTAACTTAGTTATAATATAGTTTTAATTTTATTCTATATATATTAAATTAAAGTTTTATAATATAATTAATATTGATTTTATATAGTTATATATAGGGTTGAGTAAAATCAAAGCTTACAGCTAGTAATTATTTAGCAATAAAATAGTAAGTATATTGCTTACAAAATAATAATGAATAATATAGAAAGGTTTTTATTTTCATATATTTTATTAATTAATTCAATGTTAACCTCAAAATATCCAATGTTAGTGCATATCTATTGATTAAAAAACTTTTAAATGTATTAATGGTAATATGTTCATTTTTAATAGATGATAAAGTTTTAAATTAAAAGGAGAAATATTTATGGAAAGAATTTTAAGGACCATGGGCCTATTATTTGGATTATTAATAGTTGTTAGTATTAGTACAGGTATTGGAAAATTATTTGTGAATATTTTATTTGAAAATAGTTACCAATATAATACAGTAGCTGCAAGTTTAGGAGGATTTATTACATTAGCTATTATATATAAATTTTGTGGCGAAGGCAAAAACATTGCATACATATATAAGTTAAAAAGAATTAAATTAAAAGATATATTGTACATTATATTGATGGGGATTGCACTCAGCATTGTTTTATCAATATTAATAGATTTCTTAACTCAATTATTTCCAAGTTATGAAGAAGTAAGCAATAGAATAACATCACAAACAAGTTCAATTTTAAATATAATGTGCATCGTAGTATTAGTTCCTATATATGAAGAAATAATATTTAGAGGGATTATATTCAATCACTTAAAAGAAAATTATAAAATAGGTATAGCTATAGTTGTACAAGCATTAGTATTTGGAATAGAACATGGAAATATAGTTCAAAGTATATATACATTTATATTAGGTATAGTACTTGCTTTAATGTATATGTATTTTAACTCTATCTATGCAAATATAATGTTACATATGATCTTTAATTTATTTGGAGGAGTGATAGATCTAAAGCTATACAATCTAAATAAATTTACATACTATATATTGGCTACAATTTGCTTTGTATTTTTAATAATGGCATCTTATAAAATGGTTTTAGATTATAGAAGAAATCACAGAAAGTGGAGTTTATTTGGAGTAAAATAATAGTTAGTATTAACTTAATAGAAACATAGTTATAATTTAGTTAATATTAAAATTAAACTAAAAAAATATAATAATTTATGTAATATAAAACTAATTTTTAATTTTTATATTTAATGAGTTAAATCTAGATACAAGCAAAACCAGAGCTTACAGTTAGTAATTAACTAGTAATAAATTTGTAAGCTTGATGATTACAATTAATAAATTTAAAGGAACTCTTTTAGAGTTCTTTTTTTGTAAGTAAGTTATTTATATGCAAATACTTATAAATTCAGCTATAATAAATTAAATACTATTAAAATTGGGGGATTTTAAGTTGGGGAATGGGGGTTTGATATGAGAAAATTTTTTTAACATTACTAATTATGATTATGCCAGTTACAATAATTGTATGTGGAGGTAAAAATCAAAATAGTATTGGTACTATATCTAAAATAGAAGACAATTTAGAAGATATGAGTGTTAAATATAGCTTAGATGGTTTTAAAAAGGATGAATATGATATTCATATATATTCAGAAGAATATCACAATGGAAAACTAAATAAAAAAGATTTAATGATGGAAAGTACGGTATCTATAAATAATCAAAATAAAAACATACCAATCGATATATATTACAAAGACGAAAATTTGAGTATCATAGTGGGCGGTTCGGGGATAGAGTTACCTTTAGACTTTTTTAATAACTTAGAAAATGGAATGGCGATGTCTATTTTAGATGAGAAAAGAGAAATACAGTTAAATAAAGAATTAAAAGTAGCTGCATATAGTATTGGTAATAAAGATCATTCAACTCATAGCATTAACTTAGATGAGAACTATCAAGCAAGTAGAAATGAGAAAGACTTAATTATATACATAAAAGTAAATTCTATATAAATACATACAATAGGGGTAGAGAGAAAAAATGAGTATAAAGAGAAAAATATTAATAGTTATTATGGTGATATTAGCGATAATGGCTATAGTACCAAAAAATCAAGTAGTAAGTAGTATATCATTAGTTGGATTTACAACTTTAATTTTATCAATGAAATTAAGTGATGATATTTTAAGAAGAAAGCTTATAAAGAGAATAGATAAAGAAAACATAGAATGTATCAAAGTAAAAGAAAATAATAAATTGGTTATTATACCTATGGGAATTTTGCTATTTAATATGTATAGTACAATTAAATCAAGGTATGCAGGTTTTAACCATGGAAATAAGTACACTATTACAAATCTATTAACATATACAAATAGTTTTGAGTTGTATGAAAAGGTGATTCTTTTAATGATTTCTGTAATTAGTATATTTTGTATTATTAATATAATACAAGTAATATTAAATCCATGTATAGTATCTAAAGATAAAGTGATTTTCTACGATGGAACAGTATTCGATATTGATAAAATAGAAGAAATAGAATATAACAATTCGGTTCTTATAAAGAATAAAAAAATAATTAAAGTTTCAAAAGGTTTTAGAGATAGAAAGATAATAATTGATGTAGAAAACTTTGATAAAGTTAAACAATTATTAGAGGCTGAAAGTTAATTTGGTATATTAAAAACTAATAATGTATTTTGGTAAAAAGGAGTATAAGAGGATTATGAAAAGTATACTAGAAAATGGGTATATTATTAAACCCATAACGAATGATAATCATAATGAGATTAAACAACTATATGATTTATGCTCTGACTATCACATACTAGCTAGTGGTAGAAATGCAACTGATAAAGATATAGATGATATCTTTAAGTATAGTGAAAAAAAGACTTTAGAGGATTCTTTAACATTAGGAGTATATGATAATAGTGAAGTTCTAATTGGTATAGTAGATATACTTAAGGACTACCCAGAAATTGGAACTTGGATGATAGGTTTACTTTTACTTTCGCCAAGTGAGAGAAATAAAAAATTAGGTAGAGCTGTTCATGAAGAAATAAAGAGATATGCATTAAGTGAAGGTGCTATAAGATTGAGAATAGGAGTACTAGAAGATAATATTAATGGACGAAGATTCTGGGATTCACTAGAATACCAGTATGTAAAAACAACAAGTATGGATATTGAAAATAAAAATCATAATGTAGATATATTAAGTTTATTAATTACGGAGCAATAATATTATTGCTCTTTTTTTATGCTAAAAACATATATTTTAGAAATGAATTAAGCCTAAATAATCTGATACAATTAAACTAGATTTTAATTAGGAGGGGAATTTGATTGATTAGACTTTTGAATTCTAAAGATTTAGATATAGATAAAGTAAAGGACTTTTATTGTAACTATGCAACCTGGAAAGTACTAAGTAAATATGAGGATTGGGAAAAATAATAAAAAATCTTCAAGTATTATAACTTGCTGGGATGATAATAGTTTGATAGGAATGGCTAGATCTTTAAGTGAGGAAGTAAGATGGGCTACTATAATAGATGTATTGGTTCATCCTGAGCATAGAGGTAAAGGTATAGGGAGTAAGATAATCGAAAGTTTATTAGAACAACCAGAGATGCATGTAAGGACCATATATTTGGCAACACCTGATAAAGAAGATTTTTATAATAAGTTGGGGTTTAAAACAGTTAATGAACATTGTTGTTATATGATTAAAGTTCAAAAGGATATTGAAGATAATTATGGACTACCTATTAACTAGAAATACTTAAATGTAGAACTATTAGTTATTAAAAAATAGTTTAAACTATAATATAACTATGTTTTAACTAGGATAATTTGTGAAATAAATTTAGTTAAAATAAAGCTTACAATTAGTAACTAATTAGAAATCAAGCTGTAAGAATTGTGCTTACAAGAAATATACAAAATAGGATAAAAGAGGGGGCAAATAATGTTAGTAGAAAAATCGTTTGGAGAAAAAATTATATACACTTAGAACATCAACAGTGGGCGGTTCATCAATCTATTAATATACTAAATAATAAAAAATATTAAGGTTCAAATTTGAATAAATTGTATTTATGACACAAATAAAACTAATAAATAACTTTGTTATTTATTAGTTTTATTTGTGTTATAAATATGTTTAAATAAAGCTAAATTACAGGAATTATTAAGTTGATTAAAGGCAGAGTTTAGTAAAATCAAATATTACAGGAAGTAAGATTTATGTAAGTTTATAAATACACGAACTAGTTTTGTAAAAAGTGTAGTGATATTTGCAACAAGAAGATAGTTATGTAGACAGCAAGGAATAGTATTCATACAATTAAATTATATTGAGAGAGGAGGTAAAAATGAAAATAAACCATATTAAAGATAATTTAATAAATGAAACTAATGTAAATGTAATAACCACTGACGATAATGAAAATGACTATATTTATATAAAAGAATTATTAACAGTGCATAATTCAAGTATCATAGGTAAGGACTTAGATACAAATAAAGAAATAAAGGTAAAGGATAAAGATATAATATATTTTGAAACTTATGGAAGAGATGTATGTTTTACAACTATTGAAAACAAATTATTAATTATAAAGATATCGATGAAAAGATTAGAGGAAATTCTATCAAGAAGAAATTATTTTATAAAAGTAAATAAAAATACAATAATAAATGTTAAGCATATAGAGGAGATTAGTTACCATTCTAATATGAGATTTCAAGTAATACTAAGCAATCGATATAAGCAAGTAGTAAATCGAAGTTATTTTAGAGATTTCAAAAAAAGTATAGAGGAGGAATATAATCAATGAAAGCCTATAACTCCAAATTTTTTCTTATATTATCAGAGTGTTTAATTATATTTATGATATATGGAATAGTTACATCTGATAGGAATATGTCTAATTGGTTGATAACTATTCTAGGAATATCTTTTCTATTTTCATATTCAGCAACAGTACTATACCCAAAGCTATTGAGTAAATATGGAGAAAATCATTATAAACTAATATTAATTGTTCAAAATTTATTCATGTCAACGATTTTATATGTATTAGGAAACGAATTAGGATATTTAACAAACTATATTAGTTTTTTAATTCAATATAGTTTAATTGCTATCGTAACGTATTATATAAATAGGAGAATTTATATAAAAGAAATAAGATACTTAAATAATCTTGTAAAAAACTCAAAGCATTAGATTATATAAATTACCTAAATGAATATGCCTTTTTAGTATAAAGAATCTGTAAGCAAATTTCTTACATCAAATAAGATCAAAAGGACTCATGCAAATATTGAACTCTTTTGATCTTATTTAAATTTTATGGATGTCTTAATAGTATTAAACAACTTGTATATTAATTTATTTTAGATTAGGTAGTGATTAACATAGTTTAAAATAAATATTATAACCTTAGAAATATGATAAAATATTATACACATAGTTTTTATATCAAGTACGAAAGGAAAATAAAAAATGATATACATAAGTGCTTTTGAATTTGTTAATGAAGATACTGAATATAAATTTATATTAGAGGAAAAAAGAACTTGTTATGACTCTTTTTATCCATTTAAAATATTATCTAAAAATCAATTTGAAAGAATTGACTTTGAACCAAGTACTATATTATACGGGGGTAATGGATCTGGAAAGTCAACAGCATTAAATATAATTGCTGAAAAAGTAAACCTAGATAGAGATTCTATTTACAATAAAACTAATTTTTTTACGGACTATGTAAATATGTGCTACATGGAAATTTCAAATGAAATACCTGAAAATAGTAAGATTATAACTAGTGATGATGTATTTGATTATATGTTAAATATCAGAAATATAAATGAACGTATTGATGAAAAGAGATCTGAGTTATTTGAAGAATATATAGATACTAAATTTTCAAGTTTTAGGATGACGTCTTTAGATGATTATGATGAAATGAAAAAATAAGTAGGGCTAAGAAAAAAACTCAATCTAAATTTATAAGAGATAACTTAAGAGACAACATTAGAGAATATTCAAACGGAGAAAGTGCTTTTAAATATTTCTAGAAAGATAGGAGAGAATGGACTGTATATACTGGATGAGCCTGAAAATAGTCTTTCCCCGCAAAGACAAATAGAATTGTCTAAATTTATAGAAGATGCATCAAGATTTTTTGGATGCCAATTTATAATATCAACGCACTCTCCATTTATGCTATCTATGAAAGGTGCTAAAATATATGACCTTGATGAGGATCCAGTAAGAGTTAAAAAATGGACAGAATTAGAAAATGTACGTACCTATTATGATTTTTTAAAGAACATGAAAAAGAATTTTAGTATGTAAGTTACAAAAATATTAGGACTATACTCTAACTTAGAAGAGATATATGTACTATAATAATTAATATGCATTATTAAGTTAATGTATAAATAGCATAAATAGGAGGCAAGTTGTAAATGACAGTAAATTCTATAGAAACAGAAATACTAGAAGTTAAAGATTTGAACTCGGATTACGAAAGTGTTAAAAAAGGAGCAGAATACCTAAAAAAAGGTGAAGTTGTTGCAATTCCTACAGAAACGGTTTATGGATTAGCGGCAGATGCTTTTAATGAAAATTCAATTAAAAAGGTATTTCAAGTAAAAGGTAGACCACAAGATAATCCATTATTAGTACATATACATAAATTAGAACAAGTTTATGATATATGCAAAGATATACCACAAGAAGCGAAAAAAGTATTTGATGCTTTTTGGCCAGGTTCAGTAACATTAATTTTCAATAAAAAAGAGTGTATTTCAGATACAGTTACAGCGGGTATGGATACTGTGGCAGTTAGGTTTCCTAAAAGTGAAATAGCTAGAGCTGTAATTAAAGAAAGTGGAACTTTATTAGTTGCTCCGTCTGCAAATTTATCAGGCAAGCCTTCAACTACAAGTGCAAAACATTGTATTAACGATTTAAGTGGAAAAATTCCTTGTATTTTAGATGGAGGGTCATGTTCAATTGGTTTAGAATCAACAATCATAGACATGTCAACTCCAGATCCTGTACTGTTAAGACCTGGAGCTATAAGTGTAGATGAGATATGTGATATAATTCCTAACCTTATATATAAAAAGGATCTATTAAGTGTTGAAGATAGTGAAGTACCAAAAGCTCCAGGAATGAAGTATAGACATTATGCACCAGATGTACCTGTAACATTAGTTGAAGGAGATTATGTAAATACTTCTAAGTGGATTAAAGAAAATGCAAATAAGGATAATGCTATACTTTGTTTTGAAGAGTTTTTAGACGAATTCAGCAACTATAATTACATATATAGTTTAGGAAGTTTTAATACATTAAATATTGCAGCACAAAAAATATTTGACTTACTTAGAGAATGTGATAAGTTGGATATTGACCATATTTACATACAAGCGCCTATTAATCATGGATTAGGAAATTCTATAATCAATAGATTAGAAAAAGCTAGTGCAGGAAACATTGTTCATATATAAATAACTTTACATGTAGTTGTAAGTAAAAAAATTCTACAATTATGTTTGATAAAAAAATAACCATGGGTTATAAATAAAAAACATTAATAAAAATCCACCAATAGAAAATCATTATACTATAAAAAATTATGATATAATCAAGCTTATATTTATTGTATAGTTAAGGAGTAAAATATGAATATAAAAATAAGAAATGAGCGTAAGGAAGATTTTAGAAAAGTTGAAGAGGTTGCAAGAGAAGCATTTTGGAATTTATACTTTCCTGGATGTAATGAGCATTTAGTAATCCATAATATGAGAAAACACATAGATTTTATACCAGAGCTTTCATTTGTAATAGAAGTAGATGGTAAAATAGTAGGAAGCATATTTTATACGCATTCAAAAGTAATATCAGAAGATGGCAACGAGTACAATACTATTACCTTTGGTCCAGTTAGTATATTACCAAGCATGCATAGAAAAGGACTTGGGCGTAAACTTATTACATACTCTATAGAAATTGCAAAAAAATTGGGGTATACGGCGATATTAACATTAGGATATCCATACCATTATGAGCCATATGGATTTGTTGGAGCAAAAAAATATAATATATCAATGGAAGATGGTAATTATTATAAAGGATTATTAGCATTGCCTCTTTATGAAGGGGCATTAGATGACATTTCAGGATATGTAGAATTTGCAGATATTTTTGATCCAAGTGAAGATGACGTCGAAGAATTTGATAAGACGTTTTGTCCAAAGAAAAAGCAATTTCAAGCTAGTCAAAAGGAGTATGAAATTTCGTGTAGTATGATTGATGAAGATTAGGATAAAAAAGCTTACAAGTAATAATATAAAAAGAATTCATAACAGTTGAGCTCTTTTTTATATATAATTAAAATACTTTTAAGTAGGGGGATGATGATGTATAAAAAATTACTAATAGGTTTTTTTATATTGTTACTAATATTGATTTTAGCTTACACACAAATTAATAAAGAGAGTAATGGTAGCAAAGTTGAAGTTAGAGGGTTAACTTTAAAAATTTCTTTGGTTACAGTAGCTTATGACGTTTATAGGACAAACTTTAAAAATGTTGATGAATTTAATGAAAATTTATACAAAAATTGTGGAGAGTATGGGGTAGATTATTATAAATGGTTAAAAGAAACATATTCAACTATGGATACTGAGATGAAGCGCAGATTAATTAGAATATATGATAATTATGGTGAGTGGAAATACGTATCAGAAACAATATCTTTGGATGATAATGCTAGCGTTGAAGAAGTCGTAGAAAAAATTAATAATCAATCTAAGTTAGAATTAAGTCAAATGAGAAAGGAAGATATAGATATATTCTATAATTATTTTTACAAAACGTACTTAAAGGAATTTATAGAAAGTAATAATTCCAAAATAGAATTAAACAGAAAAAAAGTTAACAGATACCTTGAAAAGGAAAATATAGATATATTTAAATTTATGGAATATGAAAGTGGAATAAAATTTAATAAGGATTATACTGCATTATTTTATTATGATTTGCGACCAATAGGAGCGATGGGATTTGAAAATGGAAATTATAAGATATCGACGATTCAACCATCCACAAATAAAGATAATTTATTTGGAGCACCATTCCATGAATATTCACATGAGCTATTTAGAAACTTTACCGGAACGAAGGAGTTTATAAAAATTTCGAATGAATTAAAGAAAGATAAAACTTTATTAGATAGCTATAATAGTTTTGGCAAAGATGCTTATGATTGGGTAGGATGGTGTGAAGAAAACTTAGTTGAGGGTTTGCAAAATACCTAGAGCATAAGTGTTATAACCGTAAAAAAACGAATACGACTTATGTATATGATGTGAAATTTTATAATTATTTAATAGATAATAAATTTAATCTAAAAGATACTGATTTAAAAGATGTTAGTATAAATTTTTATGAAGATACTTTAAGTAAAAATTCATATTAAAAATTCATATTAATTTTGTTATTAATCAAATATTATATAGTTTAAATTTAAATTTAAAAAAGTAAAATTATAGATAAAAATTAGTTATAAGTTAGTTTTAACTATGTTGTAATTAAGAATTTATATAAATAAGCTTAGAATTAAGTGAAAATAAGGGTTACAGATAATAATAAATATGTAAGCGACATGCTTACAATTAATAATAAAAAAGAGGACTCTTAAGAATGAGCTCTCTTTTTTATTACATTTATATAGTAGTTATTATTCTAGATTTGAAAAATCTTTCTTGAAACTCAACTAGTGAGTAAATTTGATCCTTATTATATTTGTTTAAATCTTTACAAACAACAAGTTTATCTTCAATATCATTTTCTCTTTTTATTAAGGCTACAACATATCCGGTAAATGACTCCAAAGGTTCAAACTCACCAATAACGTATGCATCAATTTCTTCACCATCACCAGATAATGTATTAGGTATATACCCGTAATTAAGAGTGTATACATAGTTGTATTTTGGATGGTTGCTACCTAAAGGCTATCCATTATAACATTAACTTTTTCTCCTAAATATTTCTCCATAAACATCTCCTTATTAATAAATATACTTAACTTCAAGTATCCTTAAATCTAGTTTTAAGGGATACTTGAAGTGATAATCTAATGATTGTCTAATCTTATTATATTCATTTTATATTTCAATTTTACTTTATATTTTATTTA
>NZ_JAIXHU010000070.1:0-5772 GCF_025671395.1 Paraclostridium sp. AKS73
TAAAAAACCAGAAGCTATATTTATGCTTCTGGTTTTTATTATAATACATTTATAGTTGTTATTGGCTTTCTTAACATATAATGTTCTTCAACCGGTATATCTAATTTCATTTTTACTATTTGTTTTGCATGTGGAGCAGATTCGATAGGCTCATTTTCTTCATTGTACATTTCTAAAATTTTGCCATACATAGTTTCTTTATATGGTCCTATTATTTCTATTTCGTCTCCTACAAACATTCTATTTCTTTGTTCAACTATAACTAGTCCACTTTCTTCTTCATGTCCTCTAACTACACCTATAAAATCATAGTTTCTTACATACGATGCAGATTCATAGTTTTGATCTCTAGTAGATGTTTTCCCTAAATAGAATCCTTCACTAAAATGTCTATGGCTTCCTTTTTTAAGTTCTTCTAACCACATAGGATTAAACTCCCAATTTTCAGGATCTTTTATATACTCATCTATAGCCATTCTATACGCTCTAACAGTAGTTGCTACATAATATGCAGTTTTCATTCTTCCCTCTATTTTAAAACTATTTATTCCACTTTCTATAATTTGCGGAATATAGTTTATCATACACATATCTTTTGTATTAAAGAAAAATTCTGCATCTACGTCATCTAAAACTTTTTCATATTCTCCATTTTCTTGTTCCTCAACTAATGTGTACTTCCATCTACAAGATTGTGCACAAGCTCCTCTATTAGCATCTCTACCTGTTGTATAGTTACTTATTACACATTTTCCTGAATAAGACATGCACATAGCGCCATGTATAAATGCTTCTATATCCATACCTTCCGGAGAGTTGTCTCTTATCTCTTTTATTTCTTCAAAAGATAGCTCTCTTGCCATAACAACCCTTTTTGCTCCTTGATTATACCAAAATGTAGCTGATGCAGCATTAGTTGTACTAGCTTGAGTACTTATATGTATTTCCATGTTTGGCACAACTTTTTTAACTACGCTAAATACTCCTGGGTCACTTACTATAACTGCATCTACACCTATTTCTTCAAGTTCTTTTAAGTAAGCTTCTAACTGTTCAAATTCTTCATTCCTAGGTATTATATTTACAGTAACAAATACTTGCTTGCCTCTTTCATGCGCAAATTTAACACCTTCTGCCATATCTTCTTTATTGAAGTTCTTAGCAGCAGATCTCATTCCAAATATTTCACCACCTATATAAACGGCATCCGCTCCATATATAAATGCTGTTTTTAATCTTTCTAAATCACCTGCTGGTGCTAATAATTCTATTCTTTGCATAGCGTCTCCTTTATAAGATATTATTATCTAAAATACCCTCTTTAAAATTAGTTGATTTATACTTATTTTTAAAGAGGGCTATATATAGTATTTTTTATTATATTTTAAATATTTAATTTATACCCATAAAATAGTTTCGATAATCTTTTTTAAAAAAGTATACTGAAACTATTTTATTATACCAAAGTGTCTAAATAAAATCTAGTTTGGATTTACTTTTTAAGTAATTATATATTGTACTAGCCATGTCTAAATCTTCTTTTCTATACAATTTTTATTTTTCAATATGAGAATTTTCTTCAAAATATTTGTAGAAATGCTCTTTTAAACTTTGTCATTAAAATCTTTTTTACTACTTTTGAGTACATTATATCTTTTCCCTTAATTATATACACTTTTTTCTAGTGTAATCAATATCTATAGATGTTATTATTACCTTTTTTGATTTCATATAATTTATAACTTCACTTCTACTTAAAATAAGTTCTATACAATCTAAGTTTTCTTTGTACTTTGACGCTCTTTCAAAATCCAACGTATTCACTGATTCTATTATTTTTTTATTTAAATCATTTATTAAGTCTAAATTTACGCCATTAAGCGTATCTATTAATTTATTTATAGAATAACTATACTCTTTATTGTTTAGGATTTTACATGGTGCCATGCAAAATCCTAAATCACTATTTATACAACATTTTAATTTATTACTACCTTTACATGTTCTTAATTTAAAGTATTTGCTCAAGACTTCTACTATGTTTTCTAATTTTTGAATTGATGTATATGGTCCAAAATATAATCCATCACAATCATTATCTGGAACACATTCCAAACATGGGTAATCTTCGTTGGTGCTTATTTTTAAATACGCATATTTTTTATCGTTTTTTAAAAGGGTATTGTACATAGGTTGTAGTTTTTTTATAAGCTTACATTCTAATACCAACGCATCTAGTTCCGTATCAGTTTCTATTGTTTCTATGTCATCTATAAATTTAATCATTCTTGTAATTTTTTTTGATGGATTATATGATGGTAAAAAATATTGAGATACCCTATTTTTTAAAGCTTTTGATTTTCCTACATAAATTATATTTTTATCTTTATCTTTCATAAAATATACGCCTGGTGTTTCAGGTAAAGATTGTACCTTATCTTTTAACTTCATATAAATCTCCTTTTTATGTTTGTGCATACATGTATTAAATTTATTTTCATCCATTAGATTATCTCTAACTGCTTTAGCTTGTTCTTTTGTTGATATATTTGCCCATAAAGGTATAAATCCTTCCGTGTTTTTTCCTCTATTCACTAATAGTTTATATTTATCCTGGTTAATTTGCAAACCATAATAATATCCAGTTTTAATGTTATAAATATTTTTGTTTATTTATTTTTTATTTTTAATACTTATTTCTACTAGGTAATTATGTTCATATATCATTTAGTAACTACATTTTTCCCAATTAAATGTTATTATTAAGTTATAAAAAATCTCGGAGGTGTGTTCATGAAAAATTTCGTTGATTGTTCTTTTATAGTTAATTTCAAAGATCCTATTTCTCTATTTTTAATAGATTGTAGATTCGATTTATTCGATGAGTTTTCAGGGTATAATGCCTATAAAGATTCCCATATTCCAAATGCTTTTTTTCTTGATATAAATAAAGATCTTTGTGGCTCTCCTAAATTACATGGTGGAGCTAGGCCTCTACCTGATAATGATATTCTTCAAAACAAATTATCTTCATTTGGAATTGAGCTTAACTCCACAATAATAGTTTATGATGAAAAATTATATAGTTCTCCACGCGCTTTTATTCAGTTAAAACATATGGGGTATAAAAATGTATATATACTAAATGGAGGTTTCAAAGCATGGAAAGATAATCATCTTCCTATTACAAATGAAATCCCTTCATTATTACCGCCCAAAACTTCTACCTTATCACCCAATACAAGTATGATATGTGATATAAATTATGTACGAGAATCAATTAAAAATACTAACATAGTTTTAGTGGATTGCAGGGATAATAGTAGATATACTGGAGAAATTGAACCACTTTATAAAAAGCCTGGACATATACCTAGCGCAATAAATATACCTTGGCATAATAATATAGATAGCAATGGTTTTATTAAAGATTTAAATATCATTGATAAAAATTTTTCTATCTTAAAAAATAAAGAAGTTATCACTTATTGCGGATCCTGCATAGAAGCCTGTATAAATTATGCTTTGCTGGATGAATTATCTTATAATGCTAAAACTTATATAGGAAGTATGAGTGATTGGATTAGCTATGATGAAAATGATGTTGAGTCACTATTTTAGTATTTGATTTTGAAATATCTTTTTAATATGTTAAAATATCATAGTAAATTATAACAACAAAGGAGAAAGTCATGAAAAAAGAATTTTTAACTAGCGATAAAGTATTTTTACAAGAAAGTAAATTTGCTAATGTACTAATATCAAGCAATGGATATGTAGATTTCCATGAAAAACTATCTAAAAGCGATTTAGATTACAGCGATGATAAAGTTTTTGAAATAATGCCTAGTGCTTTTATAGATTTCAACCAACATTTATATGAAGATATAAATCATATGAATTCAATTAGTTGCGGTTTATATTTAGAAAGATCTTTAGTTACTTTTAGAATTTTCTTATGGGGTGCTAAAGGTGAAGGCTTCGAAATATTCAAACATGTTTTACGTGGTGATGAAATCGAATCTTTAAAATCTATAGATGATATGAAACAATATATATATATACATTTAGATGAATTAGAAGAAGGCATTTTAAAAACATATAGTATGTCTGCTATGCATTCTTTTGAACAACTTGGAATGGGAATAGAGAGTAAAAAACTTCCTTTACATAGCATACTTCAATTTATATCTATAGATAATAATATAGCTGATTTTAGATAATATTTTTTAAATCTAAATAACTTTATTATAAATAAAAAAATATAAGTTTGCTTCCTAAATTCAAAGTAAATTTAAGTTGCTAAAACTTATATTTTTTATTAACTAGTTATATAATATTCCCATTCTTATCTTATCGTTTAAATTTTCATTTAAAGCAAGTGTGAATATTAAGTCACATTTTTCATCAATTTTACCTTTAATATTTTCTAACATTTCATTTAATATAAATAAGACTTCTTCAATTTTACAGTACTCATTTCCAAGGCTTATAAATACTATTCCTTTTTTCTTTGTTAATTCATCATTAGTTTTTATTATAGTGTCAAATAGCATATCTACTAATTCTTCTTTACTTGTTGAATTATTACTTTCTACAAACCCATGAGCTAAGCCTTTTTCTTTTGATAAAATTTCTTTTAAATCTGTTAAATCTATATTTATAGTACATTCTTCTGAAACAGATTCTACCATCATATCAATTAGCTCACATATCAAAGTAGCGTTACTGTCTCTCATTACAAACTCTGCATTAAAGTCAAATTCAACCTTCTTTTCATCTTGATTAACATCAATTCCAATCGATACAATTCTTCTCTCTTTTGCCATATAGTTTATAGCTTTTACTATATCACAAGTTCTTTGTTCTTTTGAATTATAAGTAATAAAAACTATTTCAATTTCATCTAAAATTTTAGCTGCATAATCTTTATCTATGTCTTGATTTATAGATATTTTTTCTGTATCTAATATCTCTTTATTATTTTTATAATTCACTATGTATTCAAGATTTTTTATACCATCTTCACTTACACCTATTATTTTTGCATACTTATTGTTAAAATTCATAATATTGTTGCTCCTTAATTTAATTAATAATTTTTAGTAGTAATAACCTTATTATTAACTTTCTATAACTTTCTAGTACTATATTACTAAAATTATGCATTATAGTAAAGTCTTAACTTTCATAAGTAATTTTACTTTTTAATCTTATTTATAATTTTAATTTATATATTAAATAAAAAAGAGCTATCTAAAAATTATCGATAGCTCTTTTTACGTATTCAAACTCGTGGTATGCACCTCTTTTGTCCTCCTAAAATTTTAAAAGACTTTTTTATTACTCAACTTCATAATCTGGTGAATAATCATAATCAATTTCCATTTCATATCCAAAGTGATCTAACATAACTACATTTTCCATATAACTTACCTCCTTATTTTTAATTTTTGCAACTTATCAAGTTAATTCTATCATATCCAATATTTGGTTTGCAATATTAATTTTTGAATTTTTCAAAATTTCAAATCAATTATTTATTTTTAATTTTTAAATAAATTTATTTTTATTCATTTTACTCTGTTTTATAGTCTGGTGAATAGTCATAATTTAACTCTTCTTCATATCCAAAATACACCATTTCACTGAATTGTAACATTTTTCATCCCTCTCCTTATTTGCAATTTAATTATTTTTATATTTCATTATACTTTAATATATGCAGAAGATAGTTAGAATTCTCACTTTTGAAAATTTTTCTATTCTTTT
>NZ_JAIXHU010000071.1:0-5361 GCF_025671395.1 Paraclostridium sp. AKS73
CTGTAAGTTAGCTACTAATTTATCTTCAAATCTTTCTAATAAACTTAATACTACAAATCGTGGTGTTAAGATATCTAAAAAATTCTCAGTTTTAAAACATAGTAAAATGCCTGCTGTAATTATAGAAATTGATTTTATATCAAATAATTCTGTTGAAACTTCTTGCTCTGATGATAAAAGTAGAAATATACTAATTCATTGAATATATTTATAATTTATGACTAAAACTATATATAAATTAATATTTTTTAGGAGGCTTTATTACATGGAAATTATTTATAACATTTGTATAATTCTAGTTTTAGTTGGAGCTCTAAATTGGGGGCTAGTTAGCTTATTTAAATTTGACTTAGTTGCTGCTTTATTTGCAGGTAGCGGAGAGTTTGGAAATATAAGTAGCTTTAGTAGAATAATATATGGTCTAGTAGGGTTGTCTGCCATTTACGTTGGATTTGAATATTTCTTTAATATGATGTAGTCTAATTACATACTTTAAAAATAATCTTTAAACATAAAAAGTAGGAGAACCTTTCATGGCTCTTCTATTTTTATGTTTTTAATTTTAATATTATTATCTAGTGAAATTTTAAATCAAATATTATAAGTCTTTTCAAGTATTTTAGAATTATTTTTAGTAGAACTTCTTTCAAATAACTTTATTGCTATTATAGTATTATAATTGTTCCTTCCATACCTTTTAACTGTTTAGATGTATATCTAAAGTATCATTTAAATATGCTCATTATTACGATACAAATTGACTTTTTTTGATTTATATCTTATAATACAAGTTCTGATATATCTCTATAATTTATATTTTATATAAGTTTTGATTGTTGTTAATTTACATAAAACATAAATTAATAGGAGGTAAAAAATGAACGAAATAAAAAAAGAATGGTTTGGAAACACAAAACAAGACATACTCTCGGGTATGGTAGTAGCTATTGCATTAATTCCAGAGGCAATAGGATTTTCTATAATAGCAGGAGTTAATCCTATGATGGGATTATATGCATCATTTTGTATAGCTATGATTACTGCATTTTTCGGTGGAAGACAGGGTATGATATCAGCAGCAACAGGTGCGATGGCATTATTACTGGTAAACCTTGTAAAAGATTATGGCATAGAATATATGTTAGCGGCAACAATCTTAACAGGAATTATACAATTAATATTAGGTTACTTAAAGATCGGGAACTTATTAAAGTTTATACCTAGACCAGTTATGATTGGTTTTGTAAATGCATTGGCAATTCTAATATTCAAAGCTCAATTACCTTATTTCCAAGGTGAATCTATATGGATATATGCATTAGTTGCTATAGGACTTTTAGTTATATATCTATTCCCTAAAATTAATAAAACAATACCATCGCCATTAATAGCCATAATAGCAGTGACCGTATTGGCTAGTGTGTTAGGAATAAAAACAACAACAATAGGAGATATCGGAAATATATCTTCAACATTACCTAAATTTTTAATTCCAAATGTATCAGTTAGTTTGGAAACTCTAAAAATAATACTTCCATATTCAATCTCTCTATCAATAGTTGGACTTGTTGAATCTTTATTAACTGCTCAGCTATTAGATGATTTAACTCATACAAAAAGTAATAAAAATAGAGAATGTATGGGACAAGGTGTTGCGAATGTAGTGTCAGGATTATTTGGAGGAATGGCTGGGTGTGCTATGATAGGTCAATCTATTATAAACTTCAAATCAGGAGGTAGAGGTAGATTATCGACTTTTGTTGCAGGCTTATTTTTAATGATTTTAATAATATTATTAAATAAATTTGTTGTAATAATCCCGATAGCTGCATTAATATCAGTTATGATTGTTGTATCAATTTCAACATTTGATTGGGAGTCTCTAAAAAGACTTAAAATAGTTCCTAAGACAGATTCTATAGTTATGATTTCAACAGTAGTTGTTGTGCTATTCACTCATAACTTAGCATTTGGAGTTATAGTTGGAGTTATATTAAGCGCTTTATTCTTTGCTTCTAAAATATCTGAAGTTCATGTAGAAAAATTTGAAAAGTCAAATGTTGTAGAGTATAAGGTAAGCGGGCAGTTATTCTTCAGTTCAACGACAAGTTTTATAAATCATTTTAGTTTTGAAGAAAAATCTAAAACTATAAATATAGATTTATCTAATGTTAGAATATGGGATGAATCAGCAGTTGACTGTATTGATAAATTAGTTTTTAGGTTTAGAAAAAATGATAATAATGTAAATTTAGTTGGAATGAGTACAAAGTGCAAAGAAATCATTGAACAAATCGGAAAGCACGATAAAATTGAATGTTTAGATAGCATAGGTCATTAATATCTAAATACTAAAAAATAGGAGTAATAAGTTTAACTAACTTGCTCCTAGTTTTTTTGCTATATTTCCATAATAACAGGTAAAATAGTAGGTGTTCTTTTCACCTTATTATATATATTTTTCCTAAAGCTGATTTTATATTAAATTTAATTGTATTCCAATCTTTAATATTATTATCTAAGCAATTTTCTATTTCAATTTTAGCTACTTTTCTCAACTCTTTTATTAACGCTTCAGATTCTCTTACATAAACAAATCCTCTTGTTAAAATATCAGGACCTGCCAGTAGTTTAAATTCACTTGAATCAATCGTAACAACAACAGTTATAACCCCATCACTACCTAATCTTTCTCTATCTGCAAGAACTATATTTCCTACATCTCCTACTCCTTTACCATCTACAATTACCGATCCACAGTTAACTTTTCCTAGCACTTCTCCGCTATTTGAAGTTAACTCAAGTACTCTACCAGTTTCCATTAAAAATATATTTTCAGGTTGCATACCTAACTCTTGAGCTAGTAGCTTGTGTTCTACTAAATGTCTATATTCTCCATGAACAGGCATGAAAAACTTTGGTTTAACTAATCTATGGATTAGTTTTAATTCTTCTTTACACGCATGTCCAGAAACATGAACTTCTTCTATTTCGTTATAAATAACTTCAGCACCAGCATTTAACAACTTATCTATAAGTTTTGATGTTGCTCTCTCATTACCTGGAATTGGAGATGCTGAAATAATTATAAAATCATTTTCTTTTATTTTTATATGTTTGTGTTCAGCATTTGCTATTCTTGAAAGTGCTGACATTGGCTCTCCTTGAGATCCTGTAGTTATTATAGTTATTTCACTTTCATTGAAGTTTTTAATATCATGTATATTTATAATAGAATCTTCAGCTACATCTAAATATCCTGATTCTATAGCTATCTTAGATACTCTTTCCATACTTCTTCCGCTAAATACAATCTTTCTATTATATAGTACTGATGCATTTATAATTTGTTGAATTCTATGTATGTTAGATGCAAAAGACGCTACAATAACTCTTCCATTCGCCTTTGAAAATAACATATCTAGATTTTTTCCTATTTCTTTTTCAGATATAGTGAATCCATCTCTTTCAACATTTGTACTATCAGCCATCATTAGTAAAACACCTTGACTACCTAGTTCAGCTAATCTATTAATGTTAATTAATTCTCCATCTACTGGAGTATGGTCAATTTTAAAATCGCCAGTGTGAACAATAACTCCTTCTGGTGTAGTTATAGCTAATGCGCAAGCATCTGCTATACTATGACATGTTCTAATAAATTCAACACTAAAATTATTTGTAACAATCGTCTCTCCTACTTTTACTTCATTTAAAATACAATCTGAAACTATATTTCGCTCTTCTAATCTGCTTTTTACTAGTTTTAAAGTAAACTTAGTTCCATATATAGGAACATTTATATGCTTTAATACATAAGGAATAGCTCCAATATGATCTTCATGTCCATGAGTCAGTACAATTGCCTTTACTTTTTTATGATTCTGTTTTAAATAACTTATATCTGGTATTAAAAAATCTACTCCATGCATTTCAGCGCTTGGAAATGCTAATCCACAGTCTATTACTATAATTTCATCACCATATTCTATTGCTGTGATGTTTTTTCCTATTTCCCCTAATCCACCTAGTGGAATTACTTTAATTTTATTCATTTTTTTTAGATTCATATAAACTCCTATTTTTATTAAGTTATTTCCGATTAACTTATACATTTTAAATTTGTTGTTTTATTAAATCCGAATGTCTAAAATAATATTTTTAATAATAAATTTTACTTAGAACCAATAATATCTATATGGAAGTTTATATAAAATATAAATATCTATATAAACCATATAAAAAAACTTGAATAAACACAATTACATCCAATTTTAAAAGATTATATTTATTCATCTTTCTTTATATAATTAATTAACTATGTATTAGATATAATACTATATAAACAATATTATATCTACACTTAGTTTAATATGCAAATAACTAGAATTTAAGTTTAGCTAAAGATTAATACAAAAAAATTAATTATAATTTATTTATCCATAAACCCTATAATTAAACTTCCTCCCCTTAAACAAGTCATCTATTAAAAGTACCTTAGCTCTTTTGTATCTACCAATAATCCTTTCATGCTCTTCACTATCCATTACAGTTTGTTTAATCCTAGTTATTGATTCTCTATAAGACATATATAAAACTCCAATACAATTATCCATAAGTTTATTTGCAATCGCTAATGATAAATGAGTTTTTCCTGAACCTACTTGTCCTAAAAACATTATTGAATTATTTCTAGTATCTTTAATTTCATTGAATCTATTAACATATTTATTAGCTCTTTTAATATATCCCACTGTTTTCTTAGTGAGGTGGGCGTTCGTGATAAATCATAAGAAAATCCTCCCCCACCCCTGTGCCTTTTGCGTTTGAATACTACTTTGTTTGTATATACTTATTTCGTTGCGATTTAAAGTAAACTTAGTTATTATTAACTTGAAAGATATAAGGAGGTGATTTATTTGAACACTATTACTAAGTTAAGTCCATTAAGAAGCTTCTTATATGTATTATTTTTTGTATTTATTTATTTCTCTATAATACATAGTTCTGCTATTTCAGGTGGTATAGGTCTTTTTATTGCTGGATTGATAAATTCATATGATTCATATATCCACTATAAAACTTTTAATACCTTAAACTTCTTATCTATAGTTTTTGCTGTTATGGGCTTACTTATAGGTTTCTCGCTAATTTGCTTTTCATAAATCTTTCTTTAGATTTTGAGAGTCTGTAATTAAAATTAAGGTGATATAAATTTTAGTAAACTACTAGCTTTTATATCATCTTATTTTTTGTTTCTTAAAGTTAATTTCTGTCATTTTTAATATATTGCTATTTGAAATTTCCTTAACTACAATTATCTTGAGTACGTTAAGGAGGTGTTTAATTGAAAAGTATATC
>NZ_JAIXHU010000072.1:0-5087 GCF_025671395.1 Paraclostridium sp. AKS73
AAAAAGAGAAGCTATGAAAAATCAATAAAATAAAAGATATATGTTAAAAAACGTTAAATATATAGATATAGTTGCTTTTTATACTAACTATACCCTAAATATACATTTAAAGGATAGTTAGGTATTACGAAATGTACTACTCTTCATATATCTATATATAATTAATATGTTTTTCATAGATGTAATTATAATCATTGTATATTATATCTACTATAACGTATTTATATATTATATCCGCTCATATTATATAGGTATAATTGTATATACATATATAATACAAATAAATAATAAAAAACGTCATTTTAGGTCAATTTAAACTTTAAAAATGACGTTTTTTATTATTTTTCGTTTTCATGTAATGATTCTAAATTAACTTCAAATTTTGAATCATCATTTAGAGATTTAACATATGCTGTACCAATGTTATTGTCAACACTAACTAGTTTTACTGGTTTATTATAATAATAAAGTGTAATATTATTATTTTCATTATTATTGCATATTTCTGCTGCTCTTCTAAGTTGCATAGTGCACCTCCTTATATTTCTTAACTTATATTTTCCTAATATACATATCTTATTCAAAATAAAAGAGACTATTTTCATAGCCTCTAAATTTCTAAAAATTTATCTTGGATTTACGACAAGCTTAATAGCTGTTCTTTCCTCTCCGTCTATATTGACATCAGTAAATGATGGAACACACACTAGATCTATACCACTTGGTGCAACAAATCCTCTTGCTACAGCAACAGCTTTAATAGCTTGATTTAAAGCTCCTGCTCCAATAGCTTGAATTTCAGCACTTCCATTTTCTCTTATAACTCCAGCTAGAGCACCTGCTACAGAATTTGGATTAGATTTTGATGAAACTTTTAATACATCCATTTCAACATCCCCCTCTTATGTTTCTTTGTAGAATATTATTAAATTGTATAGTATCCTATTTAACTACAAATTCTATAAAAAAAATAAAAACTCCTTTATTTTAATATTAAAATTAATATTATATTGATATAACTAAGCTTCATAGATTATTTACATATTCTAAGTAGAAATACTTTCCTAAAATTAAAAAGCCTATTAAGGGTTACTTAATAGACTCCTATATTTCTAAACTTTCCATATCTATGATTTACTATTTCATCATTAGAAAAATCTTTATAAAAATTTAATCTGTTTATTATATAATTTTTAATATCATTTGATACAGCTTCTAAATCACTATGAGCTGTACCAGGAGGTTCTTCTATAATATGATCTATTATTCCTAATTCTTTTAAATCTGAACTCGTAAGTTTCATTATTTCACTAGCATCTTTAGATTTAGATGCATCTTTAAATAGAATGCTTGATAATCCTTCAGGAGAAATAACTGAATAAACTGAGTTTTGAAGCATGGCTATCTCATTTGAAACACCTATCCCAAGTGCTCCTCCACTCCCCCCCTCTCCTATAACAATAGATAGTATAGGTACTTTAAGTGAACTCATTTCAAGTAAATTTTTTGCAATAGCTTCTCCTTGACCGCGTTCTTCAGCTTCTATTCCGCAAAATGCTCCTGGAGTATCTATAAAAGTAATTATTGGCCTATTAAACTTTTCAGCTTGTTTCATAAGTCTTAGAGCTTTTCTATATCCTTCTGGATGAGGCATTCCAAAGTTTCTTTTTATTTGTTCATTTATGTCTTTTCCCTTTTGATGTCCAATTAACGTAACTTCAAAATCTCCTATTTTTCCGATTCCTCCAATTATTGATGGATCATCTTTATAAAGTCTATCTCCATGGAGTTCTATGAATAAAGAACATATGTTCTTTATGTAATTTTCGGCATTTGGTCTCTTTATATCTCTACTTATAGAAACCTTATCCCATGCAGATAAATCTTTAGGGTTAGTAGTTTCAATATTTTTAAGTTTTATTTCCAATTTTTCTATTTCGCAACTTAAGTCTATATTGCTTTTATTTGATAGTTGTTTTAATTGTTTTATGCTTTCTTTTATCTTATTTATATCATTTTTCGAACTAATGTTCTGTGTGTGCAATTAAATCACCTTCTTTACAATAATTATAACCATGTAAGCTTAATAAGTTAAATAAAGTATCTTTCATTTGGTCTCTATTAACTATAAGATCTACAAAACCATGTTCTAATAAAAACTCAGATGTTTGAAAGCCTTTAGGTAAATCTTGTTTAATAGTTTGTTTTATAACCCTTGGGCCAGCAAAAGCAATCAAAGCATTAGGTTCTGCTATAATTATATCCCCTAGCGTTGCAAAACTAGCAGTAACTCCTCCTGTAGTAGGATTAGTAAGTATAGATATATATAAAAGACCTGCATCTGACAACTTAGACAGTGCTTGAGATGTTTTTGCCATTTGCATAAGAGAAACCATACCTTCTTGCATTCTAGCTCCTCCAGATGCACAACAAATTAACACAGGGAGTTTATTATCAATAGCGTATTCTATAGATTGAGTAATTTTTTCTCCAACTATTGCTCCCATACTTCCCATCATAAATTTAGGATTCATTACACATAAAACGACTTCTACACCATGTATAAGCCCTTTACCAGTTATAACAGCTTCTTTTTCGTTTGTAGCATTTTTATACTTTGATATCTTACTCTCATAGTCGGGGAAGTTTAATATGTTTTTAAATTCTAAATCATAATCAAATTCTTCAAAACTATTTTCATCTAATAACAATTGAATTCTTTTTCTAGCAGAAAAATCATAGTGTTTATTACACTTTGGACATATATTAAAATTTTCTTCAATATCTTTTCTAAATACTTGGCTTTTACAAGTTTCACAATAAATCCAAAACTTATCATCTACACTATTTTCTTTAAAATTCTGATTTAAATGAACAACTGCATAGTTCTGACCTTTTCTATTTAGGAACTTCTTAATCATAATCAAAATCTCCTTAACTTAAGCATTTAAGCTTTTTATAAAACTAGTTTCTATAAATTTAGTATGATGAGTATTATCCATAAACTCATTAGAATTTATAAGTTGTTTTTGAAAATCTATGTTAGTAGTAACTCCTTCTATGATTATCTCATCTAGAGCTCTATTCATTCTACGTATACATTCTTCTCTACTGTCAGCTATGCAAATTAACTTTCCTAACATAGAATCATATATAGGTGGTACTGTATATCCAGGATATATAAATGTATCAAATCTTACTCCGAATCCTCCCGGTATATGAATAGACTCAATCTTTCCTGGACATGGTCTAAAATCATTATCAGAGTCTTCCGCATTTATTCTACACTCAATGGCATGACCTTTAAATTTAATCTCATTTTGTTTAAATGGTATTTCTTTTCCACTAGCAATAAGTAGCTGTAAGTTTATAAGGTCTATACCTGTTATCATTTCTGTTACAGGATGTTCAACTTGTATTCTAGTGTTCATCTCAATAAAATAAAAATTCTTATCTCTATCTACAATAAATTCTATAGTCCCTGCTCCAACATAACCTATACCTTTAGTTACTTTTACAGCTGTATCATATAGTTTTTTCCTCTGATTGTCATCTAGATAAACACTTAAAGATTCCTCTATAAGTTTTTGGTTTCTTCTTTGCATAGAGCAGTCTCTATCTCCAAGATGTATTGCATTATTTAAGCTATCTCCAAATACTTGAACTTCTATATGTCTTGGATTTTCAATATATTTTTCCATATATAAAGAGCTATCTCCAAATGAAGATAATGCTTCTGCTTTTGCTATATCAAATAAAGAATTAAATTCACTTTCATTATAAATTATTCGCATACCCTTACCGCCGCCTCCACTAGAAGCTTTTATCATAACTGGGTATCCAATAGTTTTAGCTAATTTTTTAGCTTCGTCTTTATCCTCTAAAATTGATTTAGATCCAGGAACAACTGGAACATCTAAATTAATCATCGTTTCACGTGCTTTTGATTTGTTTCCCATTAGCTCTATTTGATTAGGTGTAGGTCCAACAAAGATTATATTGTTATCAATACATGCTTTAGCAAACTTAGCATTTTCTGATAAAAAACCAAATCCCGGATGTATAGCATCACAATTCATTTTTTTTGCTAAGTATATTATATTATCGATATTGTTGTAACTTTTACTTATATTATTAGGTCCTATACATATAGATTCATCAGCTAAGTACCTGTGTAAACTTTCTTTATCTATTTCAGAGTATATAGCAACAGTTTCTATGTTTAGTTCTTTACATGTACGAATTATTCTAACTGCTATATCTCCTCTATTTGCAATTAATAATCTTTTAATCATAAACTGCCTCCTATTAAATTGTTTTTATTTTAAATATAGCCTGATTATATTCTACTAAATCTTCGTTAGATACTAATATCTCAACTACTTCGCCATCTACATCACTATTTATCTCATTCATAAGTTTCATAGCTTCAATTATACAAAGAGTATCTCCTTTAGAAACCTTGTCTCCTACTTTTACAAAAGTACTTGATTCTGGACTTGATGCTTCATAATAAGTTCCCATTATAGGAGCTTTAATTACATGAATATTGTCATTATTAGCATCTAAATCCATAGAAGTTTCTTCTTTATTAGCTTCACTATATGTGCTATTTACTTCTGCTAGTTTAAGTTCTTCTTTTTTATTTTCTACTGTTTTTGTATTTGTAGGAATTTCCCCTTTAGATACTTCCAAAATAAAGTTCTCATCTTTTAAGTTTACATATGTCAAATTAGTTTTATCTATAGTCAATAATAATTCTTTTATCTCATTTACTTTCATAATTACCTCCTCGTATTATTACCTGGTACTAACATTATATCACAAAAAATGGTTTTGCAAAGTAAAAAGTGCTACTTTTATAAAAAGTAGCACTTTTATTTTTATTCGATTCTTTGTTCTATACTTTCTAACTCTTGAATAGTAAGACCTGTAATTTCGCATATAAATTTTTTATCAGCTCCTTTTAATAGGAGTTCTACAGCCATATCTATTTTTAGTTTTCATTAAGGTTTTTATTAGCTTCTTTCATTTTACAATGTTTTTTTATTTTCTATTACTTGAACTGCTTGAGAAAAACTTTGTAT
>NZ_JAIXHU010000073.1:0-3698 GCF_025671395.1 Paraclostridium sp. AKS73
TATTAATATATATTAATATCAAAGTATTTAATTTCACTATATAAATATATACATAATTTATATTTTAAATTAAACATAAATGAAGAGTGCCTTATAAAAGACACTCTTCTATCTAAATTAGGTTTGGCAGAGCGAGTAATTCTGCATCTCTCACAATTACTTAAAACCTTTAAGTAGAGTATTGGACCCTTTCCAACTTCAAAACCTAACTGATAATAGTATTACCTTTAAAATTAATTTTTATACTAAAATAAGTAACATATTTATATATATATTCATATTCTTTAATAAGATTAAATATTTAACTATTAAAAATACTCTCTACATTAAACCTTAGCTTCTGAGTTATCTACATTAATACAGATAAAACCCATAAATTTATCAGAAGTAGCTTGAGTATAAAAATAGTATTTATATCTTAGAAGGTACCTTGAAGTTAAACCAAAGGTATCTTCTTATTTTTTGTCTATTTTAACTAGTATGTACATATATATTATTAAAACACATTCAATTAAGGAGGTTAGTATGGGAAGTATAATAAGTAATTTATTTACATCGATATTTACAAATCCTATAACATTAATATTTATAGGTATTACAATAATTCACTCAGTTATAAACGTTATAAAAAACAATAAAATCTATGATTTTGTGCAAGAGAAATTGAAGGAGTTAAATTTAAATCCAGAAGAAAGTGATATAGTATCTATTGCTAATAATAAGTACGAATCATATAAAAGCACATATCCATATGCAGAAATAAACATGAACACATTTGTAGAAGAAGTTATATCTGACTTTTCTAAAGATAGTAAGATTATAATAAATGAAATAAAAGCTGTTAAGAGTTCACCTTCATTATGCATATTGTTAGGAGTTTTGGGTACATTTGTAGGACTTACAATAACTCTTGCAAGTATCGATAAGAGTGATATCGTAAACTCAATGACTCTTGCTATAGGCAGTATGCAAATCGCATTCGCTACAAGTATTGTAGGGATAATATGTTCAGTAACCATAAATGCATATATAAAATATAAAAATTGCGAGAGTATACTGTTACAATTGATGCTTAAACTAGAAAATATTATGACAGTTAAATCTAGCAATAACAAAGGAGAAGTTTTAGATTCAAAGTTAAATGAAATTAAGGTATGTATAAAGGATATCAGTAAGGCCATAAGCGCTATAGAAAGATTTGATAAGATTTCTAAAGATTTACATGACTTTAATGACGATTTTATATCTTCTATAGGGCAATTAGGTAATATGTTAAATGGATCAAACGATTCTATAAAGGCGTTTGATCAAAGCATAAGAAAATTAGATAAACAATTTAGTATACTTAATTTAAAATTTGTTAAGTTATTTGATACATATGAATCTCAAAGTAAAATTTATAATGAAATAGTAGAAAATGTAAAAGAGTCTTCAAAAGATATAAAAACAGTAAATCAAAGTCAACTTGCTATTAAAGACTATATAAGAGATGTAAATGCTGGATTTGCATTATATGAAAGAAATATACAAGATCTTATGGTGAAGTTAATCTCTCACGAAAATAATTTACTTATAAAACAAAATAGTATGAATGAAAACAATGTAACCTTAAAAGAGGATATACACAAGTTAACATCCGTTATAGATGAGCAGGCTAGATCAGTAATTGACCAACTAGAACTTGTATTTAAGTATATAGATATATATAAAGAAGCTTTAGACATGTCAAATTCAATATCATTAGAATCTGCTGTTAAAAATAATGAAGTTTATGATAATCCCAACCAAACTTTCGATTTAGATGAATTAGACGAAATTGAATTGTATGATGATGATGAAGAAGAGGAATTAGAGTATGATAAATAAATATAGAAGAACTGTAAATAAAGAGGAAGAACATAGTAATTTTTGGCCTACATTTACAGATTTATTAGCAACGATTTTAATGGTTGTTATAATGCTTTTAATTAGCTCTGAAAGTATGGTTGGAGGAGTAGAACAAGGAATAGCAAGTAACGTTAATAATTCAGTAAAACAAACTTTAAAAGAAAATGGAATTCCAATAGAAATTGACAAGGAAAGTGGAGAAGTTACATTTGGAGAAACTGCATTATTTGATACAGATAGTGATCAGTTAAAGCCAGAAGCTAAAGAAATCTTAAAAGTATTTGTTCCTAAGTACGCTGAAACTATATATAAAGATTATGGTGATTATATATCTAAAATAATAGTAGAAGGCCATACTGATGATGTAGGAACATATATATATAACTTAGACTTATCACAAAGAAGAGCTTTCAGTGTGGTAAACTTTATAGTTGGAGATGAAATAGGAGATTATAAGTATAAAGATAAACTAACAGAAGATATAATAGCTGTAGGTAGATCTAAAGCTGAACCTATAAAAAATAATGATGACAGTGTCAATAGAAATAAATCAAGAAGGGTAGAAATAAAATACGAAGTTAATGTAAATTAAAACTCCGAATATATGTTTGGAGTTTTTTTGTATTTAATACCAATTACGTGTTATAATTTATAGTGATTAGTTTGGAGGGATGAAAAATGACAGATAAACAAAAATTAGATAAGTTTTTAAAACTACAAAATAAAGGAATATCAATTGATGAAATAGCAACTCAATTGGATTCAGATATAAAAGCTTTAAGACGTTTTTTAAATAAAAATGGATATAAATCAGTAAAAGGAAAGTATGTAAAAAAAGATGGTATTCTTGAAAATGATTCAAAGCAAGATGTAAAACAATTAGAGTTAACAATAAATTCGGCTAAAGCATCTAAATCATCATCTAAAGATACTAAAACATCTACAAAAACAAAAAAAAGTAATGTTTCTAGTAACAATTCTAAAAAAAGTTCAAAAACTAATAATACCAAAATCCCAAAGGTATATAAAGCTAAACCAGCGAAGGTTAATGTTAGTGCTGAAGATTTAGATAAACTTTGCGAAGTTTATGACTGGTATTTATCAGTTAAAGATATAAAATCACTTAAACCAAAGACAACGAAATCTAAAAAAGATATTTTGATAGAGAAATGTGATATGACTGATTTAAAAAGTACTAGAGTTCAAGTTGAAAAATCCACATGGGAAGAGTTTGAACGATTATGTAGCAATTCTGATCATACTAAACAAGAAATAATAACTCAAGCTATAAAGGATTTTCTAAAACAATATAAGAATTTGGTTTAATAAAAAATAAATGAGCTACAGTATTTGTAGCTCATTTATTTTTTATTTATCACATAGTTTTTAATGTAAAAACTAAAGTAACAAGAGCATAGGGATAAGTATTAGTATAGCTATTTTCTCAGAATTTTTTCTCATAAATCCCCTCCTAAAAAGTTTACTTATATACTATATATTATAATTATAGTATATTTATTCTAATATGTTAATTTAAAATCAGAAAATTTAGTATATAATAAATGATATATAGAAATTTTAATTTAATTAAGAAAGAGGAAAAGGTATGTTTTTATTGTTGGGAGTACTATTTTTAATTTTGGGTATAAGTTTATTAATGTCTTGTAAAAATACAAAGAAAGAGTATGATACAAAATTACAAAATATAGAACAATCAAAAAATATAAAAAAGATAAAAAAACTAAATAATAAAATTAAAAATAACGAAAAGATAAGGTATGAGCTGAAATAAAAAAAATCAAAGGGGAAGT
>NZ_JAIXHU010000074.1:0-3665 GCF_025671395.1 Paraclostridium sp. AKS73
AAAGAGGATACACCTGTTCCCATTCCGAACACAGAAGTTAAGCTCTTTAGCGCCGATGGTACTTGGTGGGAAGCTGCCTGGGAGAGTAGGACGTAGCCGTGTAATCTTTTTTATTTTACGTGAATTTGTGGTGGTTAAGGTTTAGTTTGCACTTGGGTCATAAAGCTGAGAAGATGCTTTGAATGACCTCGGCGTTGTAAACTAAACCTTAACCACTTTTTTGATATGTAAAATAAAGAAGAATTACGCTTGTACGGTATGAGATAAAGGATAAGAAAAGATGATTTAAATGACCACTTCGCTGCAAACTAAATATCAACCATTTTTTGTTGTGTAAAATAAAAAAGAAGTGCTTTTGCACTTCTTTTTTTATACTTCTCTTCTTGGAATTTCCATTTCGATAGCTTCTTCTATTTCTTTTAGTGTGTTGTGATCTTTAGGGTCAACGAACATACAAGTGTAACCTTCTTCACCAGCTCTTCCGGTTCTTCCTATTCTGTGAATGTAAGTTTCAGCATTTTCAGGAATATCATAGTTATATACATGAGATACACCACTTATATCTAATCCTCTTGAGGCAACATCTGTTGCTATTAGGTATTGTATGTCTGCATTTCTAAATGATTTCATTATTCGTTCTCTATGAGATTGTTTTATATCACTATGAAGTTTAGCACAGTTGTATTTTCTTCTGTGTAAGACCTCTTCAAGCTTATCAACTCTAGCCTTAGTTCTACAGAAAATTATTCCCATGAATGGATTATCTGAATCAAGTACAGAACATAGAGCATCTTGCTTTCCTCTATCTGTAGTTTCAACTACATTTTGCTTTATATTAGTAAGCGTTATCTCTTCCTTTTGAACACTAACTACAGCAGGATTATTCATATATTTATATGCTAATTTCTTAACAGCAGAATCCATTGTTGCAGAGAAGCAAAGCATTTGACGTTTTTTAGGAGTTTGTCTAAGTATTGTTTCAACTTCAATTCTAAATCCCATAAATAGCATTTGATCTGCTTCATCTAAAACTATTACTTTTAATTTGCTAAGGTCAATAGTTTCTCTCTCTATATGGTCTAACAATCTACCAGGAGTAGCTATAACTAAGTGAATATTCTTTTTTAATTTTTTTAATTGTGCACCTATATCTTTTCCACCATACATTGCTAATAAATTTATATCCGTATTCTCACAAAGTTTTTCTGCTTCTTTTGTTATTTGTATAGCAAGTTCTCTAGTTGGAGAAACAATTAAAGCTTGGACATGTCCAAGTTCAGGTGAAATATTTTCTAATATAGGTAGTAAAAATGCTAAAGTTTTACCAGTACCTGTTTGAGCTTCAGCGATTACATCGTTACCAGATTTTATAAGTCCAATACTTTCCTCTTGAATAGGAGTAGGATTAGTTATTCCCATTATTTTTAATTTTTCTATCGTATTATCATTAATTCCTAATTCTTTAAAATTCATATTATTTACCTCTCAAAATATTGCTAATTTAATTTAAGACAACCTATTAATAATATCATAATAAGGTTATTAATTCTAACTATATTATAAATTATGGTCATAATTTTATGAATATATATACAAAAGTTTATTAATTTGATTAAAAGTGCAAATAAAAAAGTACTAAAATTAAGAACTTTTTTAATAAAATGTTTTTTATTTGAAAACTTTTTTCTAAACCCTTGAAAGATATTTAAAAAAAACTAAAAAAAAATATTAATATTACTTTAATACAAAATTAATCAATGTTACTTATGATGCATTCAAATAACAATAAAACCTCAGAGAAGAATGTATTAGGTGGAGCAGGAAATACATTGGGGTTAGCTATTTTAATGGCTAAAAGTAAATCTACACACTTAAAATCATTAGGGAGACTATCTGTTATACCTGGTATATGTGGAATAAACGAGCCTATAATATTTGGAGGACCTATAGTATTTAATCCTATACTTGCTATACCATTTATAATAACTCCGATTATATCAGTATCACTTACTTATTTTGCACAAAAGATAGGATTTATAACTTGTGGGTATATAGTAGATCCATCATTTACACCATTCTTTGCACAGGCATACTTATCGTCTATGGATATTAGAAATGTTATATTTGTATGTGCATTAGTATTAATAAGTATAGTGATATATTATCCGTTCTTTAAAGTATATGAAGGAAATATGATAAAGAAAGAATTAGAAGAAGTTAATGAAGATGAAGATTTTAGTTTTGATGAAATAGATTTTGCATAAAAATAAAAAGAGAAGCACTATGCTTCTCTTTTTATATAAAACGAATGAATGCTAAAACAATAAGCATTAATCCAGAAAGCCAAGAAAGATTTAAATCTACTTTCTCTATGAATTTTTTACCTATACGAACTCCTATAAAAAGGCAGCAAGTTCCTATAATAAAAGATAGTATAACAACTTGTAAATGATTTATTGATACCAAACTACTACCGAATCCAACAGCTAAACTATCTAATGAAAGAGCAACAGCTAAATATACAGCTTCTTTAAGTGTAAGTGTTTTGGATTTGTCATAATCAGCCTTAGTTTCATTGGCGTAAATTTCTAAAACAAATTTAAAGTCAAATGCTTTAAAAGTCAAAGGTGCGCCTGAACTAGAAAATTTTCTAACATAGGTTTTAAAAAAAGATTCAAATAGTCTAAAAAAGCCAAGTGATAACAATAATGCGAAACTTAAAACACTTGCGGTACTTGGAGATAAAAAATCTTTTAAAAATCCACCTAGAGCTAAAGCTATACCAAGAAATAAGGAACAAACTAAATTTATTACTAAATTAGAATAAAAAGGGATTTTTATTCTATCGGTCCCATAAGCTATACTAGCTACAAAAGTATCTATACATAAAGAAGAAACTAAAATTAACGACTCTATCAACTGAATTCACCCCTAATATATAAAATGATTAATAATATATTATTAAACTAGGGACAAATTAGTGCACAAATATTAAAGGCACCTTTTATAGGTGCCTTTAATTAATATTCATAATTACTATTAAAATATCTTTTTATAAATGTTTCGCAAGTATTATTTAAAGAGTTGATTTGAACATCTGAAGACTTACAAGCACCATTAAAGTTGTATGTACAGTTAGAAGCACTACAAATTATATTTTTAGAAGAAGTTTCAATGTCACATACGGAACTTGTCATTTTAGCAGAATTATCCGCTTCAACAAATGTTTTACAGTAAGTCTCAGGTGTAATGTCAGCATCGAATCCTTCTATATGAATTACAGACGCAGAGCATACTCCGCTATTATTAAAAGTGCAGTTTGTAGATAAACACTTAATCAAAAAAACACCTCCCACTACAATATAAATATATTATTGAGTCAAGCTGGAAAAATATACTGAAAATTTAAATAGAAATTAAAAAATATATTGCAATAATTCTTAAATGATTTAGAATAGTAAGTCCTAAGATAAATAGATTAAACATTTAGTAGATATTTTGATTAAACTAACTCATTTGTAGTTAGTTTTTTTTTTATTGATTTTAGAAAATACACTAGAAAAATATAAAAATTTATGATATTATTTTACTTTAAATTGGGTTATAGTTATATATGAAATGGATACGTGAAAATTTAAGACTATAATCTATTTATATTATTTTTA
>NZ_JAIXHU010000075.1:0-3541 GCF_025671395.1 Paraclostridium sp. AKS73
TCAAAAATATATTTATATTATAGACATGTATATTTTATTATAGTATATTGTATACATAGACATCAAGAAACGACATATATTAACAATCAGTAGGAACGGACATATATAGAGGGGCTTTAAATGCCCCTCATTAATCAAGTTAATAATACTATCCCCCCAATAATAGTATTAATATTAAAATACCCCCTTTTAAAGACTGTATCGGAAACAGTCTTTTTTTATTTGTAAAAATTTATCTATCTAGAAGACTACTGTCTTGTGATGTATATATGCCGCTTTTACCTGCAAATACATAACTTATTACACAAGCAATGAATATAAATCCAATATTAGCGGATCCAAATAATTCAATTCCCATTATAAAAGATGCTATAGGCGTTTTTGTAGCTCCTGCAAATACTCCTATCATTCCAAGCCCTGCTAAAAATTCAATAGGAAGTCCGACAATACTCGCAAGTAAGTTTCCTAAAGTTGCTCCTATTACAAATAATGGAGTAACCTCTCCACCTTGGAATCCTACAGCAAGCGTAAGTGATGTTAAAACAAGTTTTATTATAAATGCTCCTTTAGGAACAGGCTGGTTAAATGTATTACTTAATAAATCTAAACTTAATCCAAGATAAATTCTAGTTCCAAGAATTAAAACTATAATAATAATGATAATACCGCCTATAAAGCTTTTTAAAGATGTATTTGGGATCTTGGCTGCAAAAAACTTCTTTAAAGAATGAGTAAGCTCTGCAAAAAGTTTGCTAGTAAGCCCAAATAAAACAGCACATAATATAACTTTGAAAAATACATTAACACCAGTTAAAGATACTCCCATATTATAATGACTGTGCTGAACCTTAAAAATTTCTGCTATAAAGTTTCCTATATAACTTGATATAAAACAAGGTATTATTGCTTCATATCGCATTTTACCAAGAGTTGAAACTTCAAGCCCAAATACAGTTCCTGCGATAGGTGTTCCAAATACAACTCCAAAACCACTACTTACACCACTGATTATAAGTATTGTATAATCCATACCTTTTAATTTTAGAAGTTCCCCTATTTTAGAAGATACGCTAGCTCCTATTTGAACTCCAGTACCCTCTCTACCAGCAGATCCACCAAATAAGTGGGTTATAAATGTTCCCAAAAACACAAGTGGTGCCATTCTAAAAGGAATCCTTCCTTCACCCTCATTAATTCGTTCAATAATTAAATTATTTCCTTTCGATGAATCTTTACCGTATTTAGAATATAAATAACTTACAAAAGCTCCTCCTATAGGTAACATGTATAATAACCATGGATTTGATTCTCTAGTACTTGTTGCCCATTGTAAGCTTTTTAAGAAAAATGATATAACAATCCCAACAGCAATCCCAGATATGGATGCTAGCAAAAACCATCTTAAAAATATAATGGATACTACTTCACTTTCTTTTATATGTTTTTTTAATTCATTCACAATTAATCCTCCTAGTCTATTTTCTGCAAAAAAACAGACTCCTACCCTTAAATATTTATAAGAGTAGGAGTCATTAGCATCTTATGCATTTAATGGCGAACTCCATCGCCGATTTAATTTACCAATTTATTATATTATAAAATAGCTAAAATTTCAATTAAGTTACAAAAATATACACATTGTTGATTTTATATTTTTAAAATAGTATTTTTTAGTAAACTAGGGGATTAAATTAAGGGAGGGGGTTAAAGTTATGATTATAAAAATGATTATAGGTATATTTTTTATTGTATATGGACTGATAATATCAGCAATAGAACAGTATAAAAGAATTCCGTTATTTTATAACTCTAAAGATCAAGTGAATGGAGTAATAAATGGTTTTGCATGCATAGTTGTAGGAATTGTTGTTTCTGCATATAATCTAAATCAAGGTATTATTATTGGAATTATAGCTTTTTCAATGTGGGGAATAGAAAAGCTTATAATATCCACAATACTTAAAAATAAAGATGAAAAGCTTTCTAATATATAAAAAAGCACTTCGCATTTTCGAAGTGCTTTTTTATTATAATTTTTATCTTATAAAATTTGTATGTACTCTATCTTCTAAATCTGGTTTTTCTATATTATTCTTTTTACCAATATCTATACATTTTATTATCCATGCCATATTTTTGCCTAAAACTCTCATTGTTTGTAATCCCTCTACATCTTTTTTTACTTCGTCTGAAGTGTTTCCATGGACCATATTCCAATATTGAGAACTAACAATTGGCATATTAGAGATAGTAAAGTACTTATTTAATTGATCAAATGTAGCAGTAGTTCCTGCTCTTCTCGCACTAACTACTGAAGCACCTGGCTTAAATGCCATGTATTTTCCTCCGCTATAAAATACTCTATCTAAAAAAGATACTAATGATCCTGCTGCAGATGCATAATAAACAGGTGATCCAAATACAAATCCATCTGCATACTTTGCCTTTTCTACAAAATCATTAACTCCATCATTCATGAAGCACTTACCTGTATTTTTACATGAACGACATCCTATACATCCTCCTACAGGTTTATTACCTATGTGAAAAATTTCTGTATCTATTCCACTTGCTTCTAGTGCTTTTGAAACTTCCTCTAATGCTGTGTATGTACATCCATTTTTATTTGGACTTCCATTGACTAACAATACTTTCATACCTACACCATCCTAATCTAATTTAATTTTAAGTATATTTACATCCTTAATAAAATTATATAGCGCATATTGAACATAAAATCAATTAAATTTTAACTTTTTAACAAAAACTAAAGATAGTCTACCTAATCACTAGATAGACTATCTTCAGTTTTTTCAATTCATTTATATATTTAACTAAGCTAATCTGTAAGATAGTTTTAAATTTATAAAACTATAACGATTAAAACTTAATAGAATACCCCGTATTAATTTTAAATTAAAACTTTATTTACCTTCTAAAAACTTAAACATTATCATTATCTGTATTTATTTTCTTCTTTTATCACCTTTACAATTAATTTCAAATAACTTTACAGCCTTTGATTGAGTCATTCTTGGATTTATAATGCATGTCATTAATGCTAAATAATTTCTGATTGTTAAATCATCATTGAATGAATAATGAGATAAACTTTTAGCCATCTAATCATCCTCTCCTTACAATTTTATAAATTTATACTACAATATACATCTATACACCTATTTAATGTAAGTTTAACATGTTTTTTTATTAAACTTACATGTCAATGTTGTAAGAAAAATTTAATATTTTAATTTAAAACAAATTATATCTATGAAAAATCTGCTCTAAAAATAGTTAAACATAGTAACTCCATTGAATTTAGAGTTTATAAGTATAGATATCTTTATTTTTTAAATTACCTATATATGTAAAATGTGAAATTAAGTTCAAGTTAATTTATATTCTTAAATTTAAGAAGTATTTACTTTAATTTTTCAAGTTTAACTCCTTTACTTATACATAAACTATATTCTATTTAAATAAATTTAATATGTTTTTTATATGAAATATGTATTAATTTTTATCTAATTAAAAAATA
>NZ_JAIXHU010000076.1:0-2528 GCF_025671395.1 Paraclostridium sp. AKS73
TAAATTCAATTCAATTATAACATATAATAAAAATGGTCAAAACTGACGATTTAAGAAATATATATAAATAAAAATAAAAACATACAAAAATAAAAATTAAATTCAAAATTTGGAGGTCTAATTTATGGAACTTTGGTATACAGAAGAGTGGACAGACAATGTTCGTTTCTCAATAAAAGTAGATAAACACTTATTTAGCGATCAATCAGATTTTCAAAGGGTTGATGTATTTGAAAGTAAGGAGTTTGGAAAGTTTTTAACTTTAGATGGACTTATGATGGTAAGTTACAAAGACGAATTTATATACCATGATATGATAGTTCACGTTCCTATGGCAACTAATATGAATATAAAAAATGTATTAGTTATAGGTGGAGGAGATGGAGGTACTGTAAGAGAGTTAACTAGATATCCTCAAATAGAAAAAATTGATATGGTTGAAATAGATAAAATGGTAGTGGATGTATCAAGAGAGTATATAGATATATGTGCTTGTAAATTAGATGATCCTAGAGTTAACTTGTATTTTGAAGATGGAGTTGCTTTTGTTAAAAATTCAAAAGATAAATCATATGATTTAATAATCGTGGATTCAACAGATCCAATAGGACCTGGAGAAGGATTATTCTCAGTTGACTTTTACAATGATTGTTACAGAGTATTAAGTGATGAAGGTATACTTGTAAATCAAAATGAAAGCCCATACTTTGACTTTAATGCTAAAGAAATGAAAAGAGCTAATGAAAAAATAACTAATTTATTCCCTATAGCTAAGGTTTACCAAGCTCATATACCTACTTATCCATCAGGACATTGGTTATTTGGGTTTGCATCTAAAAAATATGATCCAATAAAAGACCAAAACAAAGAAGCTTGGGAAAACTTAAACTTAAAGACTAAATATTACAATAGCAATATACATACTGGGGCATTTATGTTACCTCAATATGTTGTGGATATGTTAAATGAAAAATAAATTTTATAATACACCTACATTTATGAGTATGGATGATTCTTACGAAGAAAGTAAGTTAGTTGTATTTGGAGCAGGATTTGATGGAACCACTTCAAATAGACCGGGAACTAGATTTGCATCATCTTCAATGAGATCTGAGTTTTATGGATTAGAAACTTATAGCACGATACTTGACTTAGATATGGATGATTATAAGATTTGTGATATTGGAGATTTAGAACTTAGCATAGGAAATACAGATACAGTTTTAAATGAAATATATGAAGGTACAAAAAGTATTATAAAAGATAATAAAGTACCTTTCATGATAGGTGGAGAACATCTAGTAACATTACCTGCATTTAAAGCAGTACATGAAAAATACAATGATTTGTATGTGCTTCACTTTGATGCGCATACAGATTTGAGAGAAGAGTATAATAATAATGAAAATTCACATGCGACAGTTATAAAACGTATATGGGATATTGTCGGAGATAATAAAATATTTCAATTTGGAATAAGATCTGGAACTAAAGAAGAGTTTGAATTTGCATTAAAGTGTAAGCATACATACATGGAAACTCACACTATAAATACGTTTAAAGAAATAGTAGATAAACTAGAAAATAAAAATATATATTTAACTATTGATTTAGATGTTTTAGATCCATCTATTTTCCGGGAACTGGGACTCCAGAACCAGGAGGAGTAACTTATAAAGAGTTTGAGGGGATTTTTAAAATACTAAAAAATTCAAACATAAATTTAGTTGGATTAGATATTGTAGAACTTAGCCCAGATTATGATAATACAAATGTTTCTACAGTTACGGCATGTAAAATATTAAGAGAATTAGCACTTATAGTAAGCGATAAGATAAAATAAGTAAACCTAGGAGGATAATTAAATGGCAAGACATTTATTTACATCAGAATCAGTTACAGAAGGACATCCAGATAAAATATGTGATCAAATATCAGATGCAATATTAGATGCACTTTTAACAAATGACCCACAAGCTAGGGTTGCTTGTGAAACAACAGTTACAACAGGATTAGTATTAGTTGCAGGAGAAATAAGTACTAACACTTATGTTGATATACCTAAATTAGTTAGAGAAACAGTTAAAGAAATAGGATATACTAGAGCAAAATTCGGATTTGACGGAGATACTTGTGCAGTTATAACTTCTATAGATGAGCAATCGGGAGATATAGCTATGGGAGTTGACGAAGCTTTAGAAAACAGAAGTGGTGAATTAACTGAAGATGAAATAGAAAAAATAGGAGCTGGAGACCAAGGTATAATGTTTGGCTTCGCATGTAATGAAACAGAGGAATTAATGCCTCTTCCAATATCTCTTGCTCATAAGTTATCAAGAAGATTAACAGAAGTTAGAAAAAGTGGAGAATTAGAATACTTAAGACCAGATGGAAAGACTCAAGTTACTGTTGAATACGATGGAAACAAGGCAGTTAGAGTTCATACAGTATTAATATCTACTCAACATTGTGAAACAGTAAGTACTGAGACAATAAGAAAAGATTTAATAGAAAAAGTTATAAAAGTT